>JACCWJ010000005.1 GCA_013697705.1 Gammaproteobacteria bacterium
GTAATGCAATTTCAAATTTTGCTACTGCCGACCACTTCTTGTTCTTTGCCATTTTTACCTCCGGTTAGAGGCTATTATCTCTCAAAATTTATTTCTTTGCTGGTCTAAAATGTGGGGGTCATTATATTGATTTCACTGCGTTTCATCCATGGCCTAACCCACAAATATTGACTCCAAAAATCTCATTTTGAACTTCAAAGGCATACGCGAAATCTCTTATTCGCTGTATGCCTATCCATAAATGCTTAGGCCCAGGAAAGCCATCTGATTTTCTGCCTAAAAAACCGTCTGTTGCACCCACTACAAATATCATTTCATTTAATGTAGGTACTTTCTTTGGCGACTTCTTGCGGTAGTGCACCATATATGCTGCTCGCCATTCTTCTTCCTCAAAGAATGTTTCACAACTCATCTCAGGACATTTTTGTCCTAAGTGAATTAAATAAATTATTCTCCATGCAATTATCCTCAATCTAAAAAGAAATAGAGAAAGGTCAGTATCGGAGAAATTCGTACTAAAAGGCACTAATTTAAGAATTCGACATTCACAGACTTTTACTACTTATGCTTAATAGGCGCTATCAAGTTATAGTGATTTGTAGCTACTTTGAATAAATGAATTTTCTCCTGCAACAAGATCGGGATTTCTCGTTTCTAAAGTTTCCTTTATACTATTTTCTGTGGCGGCAAAGAGTATTTGTATAATTTCTAATTTATCGTTTATCACATTGATATCTTTCGATACGGGTGTTTTTGAGAATTCATCCGCTAGTAACACACAATTATTTTTTTCAACCTTTAAAAATAATAAAGTATTTTCTAACTCATCATTGCTAGGTGTTGAGGTTAGCTTATTTTGTGTAATTTCGAGTACTTTAATATAAAAGTCTAAGTAGCGTGCAACATCCCTAAAAGCTGCCTTATCAACATTTAAGGACTGAAGCCACAGATTACGGTATGAATTATCTAATTTGGTAGCTTTTTGTAAGCCCATATACATATATGATGATGTGCCATAATTTTTATAAAAATTAGAAAGTTTTATCCATAACTGTGCCAATTGAGATGATTTATTTTCTTTAAAGAAGGCAGGGTCGTCATTGTTTCCAATCTTGTCTAAACTAGATAACTTAATTGTTAAATTCTTCAGAAATTTAATTGCAGATTCTCTGTAGGAGGTTTGCATGAGTTCTGTAAAGGCCGAAACAGATTTTTCAAAAACATCCATTAACTGTTGGTATGAACCACTAGAAACATCTTTATTTAATAAGGCGAGATAGTTCAATGTTGCAAGACCATTACATTTTTTAACAGCCAACTTAAGATAGTCCTTGGAGAGTTGTTGTTTTTCCGGGTCGGGCGGGCGGTGGCTGTAATAATGAAAAATAAGATTCTGTGCAAGAGGCATGTTATCTTCATTGGCTAGCTTAAGTAACTGATCCTCATTATTTTTAATTATTACCGGGGTTGCTTGAGGGTCCGACCCGGTCACATCGGTAATGAAAGTGACCGGACACATAGGTAACAGTAACATACTCCTAGTTAACAAAAATTGGGGAACTAGGATGCCATGGATAGAGACTGAACCTATGAATGAAAAAATTAAATTTATCTCGGCGTATCTCAATAATGGAGCAGGAACATTTCAAGAGTTATGTGAGCGTTTTAGTATTAGTTGTAAAACGGGATATAAGTATATAAATCGATATAAAGAAGAAGGGATAGATGGCCTTAAAGAACGCTCAAGAGCTCCGCATGTTCAAGCAAATAGGATGCCCAGTCAGATAGAAGACAGCATACTCAATGTAAAACATCATCATCCTACCTGGGGTGGCAAAAAGATAAGAAATTGGTTAATGCAGGAAAAAAGTAAAGTTTTATGGCCTGCGAAAAGTACAATAGATGATTTACTAAGGAGACATGGCTTAGTCACTCCAGCAAAAAGAAAGAGAAGAGTCGCACCTTATACTCAACCATTTATTCTATGTGGGGAGCCCAATGATTGTTGGAGTATTGATTATAAAGGTCAATTTTTGTTGGGTAACGATCAATTATGTTATCCGTTAACAGTGTCAGATAATTTCAGCCGCTTTTTACTGGCAGTTGAGGGTTCAAAGCAGATCTCAGGCACAAAGGTGAAAAAGACATTAACTAATTTATTTTTAGAGTGTGGTTTGCCGTGCGCAATGAAAAGCGATAACGGCCCACCTTTTGCGAGTCATGCTATAGGAGGACTTTCTGGATTATCTGTTTGGCTAATAAAATTAGGCATTGTTCCAGAGCGCATACGAAAAGGACACCCTGAAGAAAATGGCCGGCATGAGCGAATGCATCTTACGCTTAAAAAAGAAACAGCTTTACCTCCTAAAAAAAATCAAGCACAACAACAACGATGTTTTGACGAGTTTAAAAAAGAATTTAATGAGCAAAGACCTCATGAGGGAATTAATTTTAATAGACCTGCATGGCTATACACTCATTCTACTCGCCAATTTCCATCAAAACTTCCTGGAGTTGAATATGATAGTAACATTTTTGAAAAAACGAGAAGGATACGAACAAATGGGACTATGAAATGGCAAGGGAGAGAAATTTTTATTTCTGAAACTCTTATTGGGGAAACAATTGGCATGAAACCTTATAGTGAGACCGAATGGCTTTTACATTTCTCTTTTATGCCTTTGGCTATCTTCAATGAAAAAATGCTTAAAGTTAATAAACTTATGGTAGATTAATGTTACCGATGTGTCCGGCCACTTTTGTTACCTATGTGCCGGTCACACATGAAGTCCTGCACAACTGCGCAGGACCCGCCCATACCCCCTCAGAGTAAAGTTTTAGCCAATTGAACCATCAAATCGGACCATTTCTGAGCATACCTAGTTGCCATTTTTGGGAGCACAGATTGGCCATTGGCCTGATTAATTAGGCCCGCCATCTGACTACCGACAAAAATAATTTTTTGGAAAAGCGCAACTTGATGCCGAGAAAGGTTCATTTTTGAGGAACGTTTGGATACAATCTTCTGAGCCATTTCAATCTCCGTTTAGGTTGACGTGGTTAGCGTGAGGCGGGTGTTGTCGCACCTGTCTTACGCGCCCAATATTTTCTGCTTTGTTATAATAAATTGCAACTCATTTTAGAAAAATTTACTGCTAGATGGGGCTTAACTCCTGGATTTCGCGCTGTGGTATATCATCAGCCTGTAACAATCCCTCTATTCCAGATTGCACTTACTGAGTATTATCTAATGGGTTGCCAGAGTTGCAACTTATGTGGTCTGTAGGCTACAATTAAATAAAAAGATATGGATTAATCCATGCAAAAAGAATTGCGTTTGTTTCGTACTAAAAATGGGAAGGAGCCATTTGCCAAATGGTTGGCTTCAGTAAAAGATACTGTGACAAAGGCCCATATAAAAAATCGTCTTAACAGATTGATGCTTGGACATAATAGAGATATCAAATCTGTAGGTGATGGAGTTTTTGAATTACGCATTCATTATGGTGCAGGTTATAGAATTTATATAGCAGAGCAGGATAAATCAATTATTCTACTTCTAATCGGTGGCAGTAAAAGAACTCAAGAAAGGGATATCATTAAAGCTAAGAAATTTTGGCAGGAATTTCAGGAGAATTTAAATGAACAAAAATAAAATTGAGCAATTAACTGGCAGTTACGATGAATGGCTTATCAATTCTTTAAAAAATAAAAAAGAAGCGGCAGTTTATCTTCAAGTCGCATTAGACGAGTATCAAAAAGAGGGAGACACTGAGGCTCTCCTCCTTGCACTTCGTCATGTCACTCTTGCACAAGGCGGAATTGCCAAGCTCTCTCAAAAAACTCATTTGAACCGAGAAAGCTTATATCGTACTCTTTCGAGCAGAGGAAATCCCAAACTACAAACTTTAGGTCTTTTGTTGAAAGGTCTCGGATTTAAATTATCCATTAAAGCGTCTTAATAATTAAAGGGTCCCCTCTTCTGCCTCAGGCATTAGAAAATGTGATGTTATGAATAAATAATTCCCTATCCGCGATTAACTTTAAACACCTCAGCGAGCACCTGCCAAAGTGGAGGCTGATTTCCGGTAGATTGTTCTATCCACACTGTGGGAGACACCGGATATAGCTAGTGAACATAGCTTTAAATTAGTTACAATTAACGAGGCCAGTAAAATTGAAGCATAACAAAAGGATGATGAATATGTCTAAAGCACACACGGTTATTTGCATTTTAGAAGCCAAGCCAGGCAAAGAAGAAGAACTCAAAAAAGCATTATTCAAAGTACTTACTCACAGTCGATAAGTTTTGATTTATCGAATAATCAAATTGGGTTACACGGGGTCATGAGTTTCTTACTTGTTTTGGCCTCACGAAAAGAGAAAGGCCCTATCCATTTGGAATTGAATTTAGGGGGTAATCCACTAACTACTCAATGCTTTCAAATTCTCTCACACGCTATTAGAAAAATTTTTCTGAAAGGCTTTAAGCTCGGGCTTTCTGGAAACTATTTTGAAAAAACCCAGCCGGAAGCAAAACAACGAATGCTATTTATTGCCGAAGCCCTGGAATCAGGCGAGTGTCCGGAAGGATTCAGTCTTAATCTTTCATATAGTGATCTTAGTGATGAGTGCTTTGAAATATTAATAAAAGCAATGCTAAAAGGTAAGCTGCCCAAATATTTTGAATTAGATTTATCTCGTACTAATTTAACATCGGAACAAATTATTCAATTAGCCGATGCACTAATGAGTGGAAAGTTACCTCGAGGTTTTAGCTTGAAATTAGCTAAAAATAAAAACGGCTTCAATCCTAGAATAGCATCGTGGGATCGGACTCCGAGCAATAGGATATTTAATTACTTTTTAGATGCTTTAACTCATGTGGATTGCCCTAGAGAATTATCGCTCGATTTATCATCTAGCTCAGGCCCATTTTTTCAGAAACTGTCAAAGGTATTAATTGATAACAAAAGCTTAGTTAAATTGAATGTAAGTAATAATGAAGGTTTAAGCTTGGATCTAGCTCATGAGCTCCAGTCTGGTTTAATGAGAAATACTGTTCTTCAAGAATTTTTAGATCATCCAAAAAATAGTTTTTTTGCACCAGATTTAGACTACATAGAAGAAGATACCAGGCAGTATAAAAGGAAACTAAAAAGCATGAAGATATTAAAAATAATTGTCTTACCCGAAATAGCTTAATTAGAAGATTTCCTGACTATAGCACCGGTTGCTGTTTTCATGGTTTTTTGAAGCTTGCCATTGCGGCGGTTAGGGATCCCCGCATCTTTGCAGTCAGATAAATGAGCATCCATTTCACCTTCTAATGCAGCTTCGAGTATCTCTTTCAGGAGCGGCGTCAGAATACCATCTTTGCCTGTTAAAGATTCACCTGATTTTAATCGACCAATTGCTTCTTGTTTAAATTGGCTAAAGTCGAAATTTTCTAAATCAATTTTTTTACTGTTCATTTTTGTCAGCTCTCCAAAGTTATAGGATTATAACTATTTATGAAAGCTGACACAGTTATTTAAACACTACCTACTTCTTTTCTGAAACTTCTTCAATGATTTCAGCATCTATTTCATGATTTTTGAATTTAGTGGCAATGTCTCCTAATGAAACCACACCTGAGATGTGCTTATTTTTATCGAGCACAATTAATCTTCTAATTTGATGTTGACACATTTTCTCTGCTGCAAGGCTTACATCATCGTTTTCTAAAACGTAATAAGATCGTGATGTCATTATTTCTTCAATAGGTGTAGTTTTGGGATCTTTACCCTTAGAAGTTGCTCGAATAGCAATATCTCGGTCTGTCACGGTACCCACAATTTTTCCATTTGTTGCAATTGGCATAAAGCCACAATCTAGTTTTTGCATCTCTTCGGCTACTTTTTGAATAGGAGTGTTAGGTGGTAAAGTTTCCGGATTTTTGGTCATAATATCTTTTACTAACATAATTATATTCCTCTAATAAACTAGTAAATAGGTCTTATTATTATAGAACTAAATTATTCTTCTAGAGAGCTGTCTAAAGATAAAATTATAATGCCTCAAATGAAAAAATTTTAATTCAACTAAATAGATACTAATTCAATTACTAATTCGATAGAAGATTTTGAAGCAGTTACCTAGAAATCCCTAAGAATCTCTATTTCCTCATTTCTATTGTGGCATTGATTTTGTTTCGTTGCTTTTTGTTTATAGTATGGTTGGGGTATACGAAATAAAGAGATTCCCGCGCAATCTTGTTCTTTTTGCTTAGACGAAAGAGTGCGATAATTTTAATCCAAAGGCTTGACGGCTGTTGTTTGATCTAAATGTATAATACTGTCGAATTGGTAAGGTAAATCTGTAAAAAAATAGTGACTAAGGCGTTCGGTTTCTGGTCGATACACAACCCCAATAGCGCGTTGCAATCTAGAAATATTTAAAAAATGTTCCAATTGTTTATCCTCTGTCAAATTTAGTAGAAACTCTGGATATTTGACATCATGAAATAGCGCTTCATAACTTCCTGGCAGTCCTGGGGTGATTGGTTTAGTTTCTGCTGGACCACCCCATTCTGATGCCGCTGTTACAAAACCTTCATAAGTTGAAAATCCAATTAAGTATGTGTCAGCATCATGCTGTTCTCGTACTAGTTGACCAATATTTATTTCTCCTTTTTGTCCCATCTCAGTAGCACGTGCATCACCTACATGAGAATTATGTGCCCATATAACTATTTTTGCAGGTTTATTGAAGCGATTTTCTAAATGATCTGAAAGAGTATTTAAAGTTTCCATCATATGAAGATCACGGACATTCCAAGATGAAACTCGATCTTCAAACAAAGAGCGATAGTAGATTTCTGCATTTTTCACAAGTCGGGCATTTTGCGTAGCATAAAAATACTCATCAGCAACAGAAATATGATTGTTGTGTACATATTCAAAAGCTCGATGTTGCATCTCCAGAAGTTGCATAATAGCTTCTTTTATGCATGATTTCTTTATGCCAAGGGTGGTTAGATGGCCATAAGTTTGTGGGTCTACACTTAAGTGATCAAAGCATGAGTAACGGGCTTTGGCTCGTTCTGCAGCCAAGCTGTCTACTTTCTGAAGATACTCAATTACAGCTTGCATTGAAGAGTGCAAGCTATATAAATCTAATCCATAAAAACCAATTTTATTTGTTAAATTTTTTTGATTATCATTGAAATCTCTCATCCATCTAATGAAAGATGGCATTACCTTGTTACGCCACATCCAAGTTGGAAACCTCGAAAACGCACCAAGTGATTGAGCCCAGTGTTCTTTTTCTAATTCTCCTTGTATATAACGGTGAATGTTATAAGCATCAGGCCAGTCGCCTTCTATTGTTACTGCCATAAAATTTTTTTCAATTATTAAACGCCGTGTAATTTCAGCGCGTATGGCATAAAATTCATGGGTACCATGAGTTGCTTCGCCAATTAGAACAAAACGGGCATCACCTATTTTTTCAAGCAATTCTTTATAAAGAGATTCTCTATCATCAGAAAAAGAAATGGCAGCATCGTTTAGTGTATTAACTAAATCTGTATAAGCTTTTTCAGTATTCATTTTATATATCAACCCTCGACATTGTTTGTTTTTTCAATTCTTTTCTGCCCTATGCAACTGATGAAATCTCTATAGAAAGTTTAAGTTTTTTTTATAATTTTATTGCCCATGTTTCGTCCCGATATATTCAATAACAAGTAAAAAAACATTGTGAATTTATTACCCAAACAGTATAGCGGCTAATGTGGGTAATTTTTAAAAATGTTTTATCTTTCACCTTATATTTGCATGAGAATTAAAGACTACAAAAAGCTGATTTCCATACCTCAACACGTGGGATTGAGAGTTAATTTTTTATTAACCCTCAAATGGGAGATACCTTGCGACATTATGGATTAAGTTAATCTTGAAGAGATTGAGAAATATCTTTTGATTTTATGGAAAAATAATGAAAAACGTGCTTCATTTTGATGATTTAAGTATAAAGGATTTATTCGAAGCTTAACAGAGAGCCAAACATTAAAAGAAGATCATACCCTTTCGATGAAAAAAGTTATTGCTGCTGCAATGACAAAATCAAAACACGAAATTCCTCATTATTATCTTTCCAGCGAAATTGATTTGAATAAGGCACTGGCTTGGTTAGAAAAATATAATGCAGAGCACGTAATCACTGAATGCTTATTGTACGCCGTTCTTCTTATTAAGGGGGTTGTTAATGCCTAGAGGTAGTTTCCTGATTTCAAGGGTTATTTTCTGAATAATGAATTGTTTATCCCCCGCAAGTTGCATTGATCGGATTTGGAAAAATTCTTTCAAACAAAACGATAATCACTGCACTTTCAGCAGATCATAGGGTCACCAATGGCTTGTTAGGAAGTCGTTTTCTTTCAACCATCAATAAATTTTTGCAGGAACCTGAGAAACTATGACGAGTTTAAAAAATCAACTGAAGAAATCCCTAGTTCTGTACTGCAAGCCTTAAATCAAATCGCCCCAGAAGTGGATTTGCAAGAATTGAATCTGGAATCGCTATTGCGTGAAGAGCTCGAAAAATATTCCGCAAAAGGATTATCCTATGCTAATATCTTTGAAGAGTATTGTTGAATATCTGAACTTAAAAATAAATAGTTAGGGAGAAGGTAATCATTCAGTCCGTCGTTCCCGTTGTACAGAATAATAGAATTCACAGAACATACAAGCGGGAATCTATAGCAATGGCATTAGAAACTGCTCAACGGATGCTTCCTTTCATACGATCATCGAATCATGAGTAGGATATTTTGCTTCATCTTCATTTAATAGGAAATTATAAATGACATTATTTGAAAATCGAATTGAAGCTGGTAAACAACTAGTGAAACATTTACTTCAATACCAAGATAATAAAAACGTTCTGGTACTCACACTGCCTCGAGGAGGAGTGCCGGTAGGATTTCAAGTTGCAAAAACGTTGCGGGTGCCCTTAGATATATTTCTGGTGCGTAAATTAGGTGTTCCTTTTCAGGAAGAATTGGCAATGGGTGCTATCGCATCGGGTGGCATAACCGTATTTAATGAAGATATTCTTCGTATGATTCACATTTCTCCCCATGTTATTGAGGATGTAAAAGCACAAGAATTAGCGGTTTTAAAACGTCGCGAAGCATTGTATCGGGGTAATCGAACTCCTCCGATGATTAAAGATAAAATCATTATTTTGATTGATGATGGGATTGCAACCGGTGCGACAATGCGTGCTGCTATTACGGCATTAAAAAAATTAGAATGCAAAAAAATCGTTGTAGCAACACCAGTGGCACCTCCAGATACGTGTGAGCAACTTCGTAGAGAAGTTGATGAAATAGTCTGTTTAGAAATGCCTTATCCCTTTTATGCTATTGGAGGCTGGTATCAGGATTTTTCTCAGACCTCTGATGAAGAAGTGCAAGATTTATTGATACAAGCAGAAAATTTTGGGAAACCAGAGGGGGCGTGAAGATGACTAACTCATCTACATTAATCAAAGATGTCAAAATTCAAGCAAATGAGGTAACACTTCATGGAAATTTGCAAATCCCTGTTAATGCAACCCAGATGGTGATATTTGCCCACGGTAGCGGCAGTAGTCGATTTAGTCCCAGAAATCGCTATGTGGCAGAAGCTTTTAATCAAAAAGGGTTAGCTACCTTATTATTTGATCTATTAACAGCTGAAGAAGAAGTCATTGATGAACAAACCCGAGAACTTCGTTTTAATATCTCATTACTGGCAGAACGGCTCGTTGCCACAACGGATTGGCTAATCAAACAACCCCAATATAAACATTTCACAATTGGTTATTTTGGGGCTAGTACCGGTGCTGCCGCTGCATTAATAGCTGCAGCCAAAAGACCAGAAGTTATTCGAGCAATCGTTTCAAGAGGAGGGCGACCCGATTTGGCAGGTGATTCATTGCCTCATGTTAAATCATCTACATTACTCATTGTGGGTGGATGGGATGATGTTGTGATTGAATTAAATGAAGCCGCTCAATCTAAAATGAATAGTGAAACGGAGCTTAAAATCATTCCTGAGGCAACTCATTTATTTGAAGAGCCTGGAAAATTAGATGAAGTTATCCGATATGCCGAGGCATGGTTTTTAAAGAAATTAGGATAGGAGTTTTCCATTGAAAAAGACAAAACTTATTTTTGAGATATAGCCTCAAAGGCCTTATGGTTGTTGCCATAGAAGGATATTGGCCAGACGTTTATCGCATTCATCGGTATTTACAAGGTGTCTTAGCTGTACGTGGGTGTAGAGCTGCAACCAAGATAGAAGAGGTTGTCGATAAAGATCAGCCCTTATTCACACTACATTCTGAAACAAAGGCTGAGCTCGAATATGCGCTGACGTTTTTTCAAGAAGGGAACGAAATTATTCATCTGGAGCCGATATAAATGAAGCCTATTATATTTAATCTCTTCGCAGAAGAGTATTTAGTCAATATGATAAAAACGCACTTAAGGAACGCGATTGGAAAAATAGTGGTGCGTCAATTTCCTGATGAAGAAACTTATGTGAAAATTGAATCCGATGTGAAGAGGGCCGATGTTATTGTCATTGCAATTTTGAATCGACCCAACAGTAAAATCTTACCTTTATTATTTGTTGCGCAAACAGCAAAAGATTTAGGGGCAAAGCATGTAGGTCTCATCGCACCTTATCTTCCTTATATGCGGCAAAGATCAGGAATTTAATCCGGGGGAAGCCAATTTCATCTCAATATTTTGCTGCACTTTTATCCCATTATTTTGATTGGCTGATGACGGTTGACCCTCATTTGCATCGACGAGGATCTCTCAATGAGATCTATAAAATTCCCACAATTGTATTACATGCTGCTGATAAAATAGAAAAATGGATTAAACAAAACGTTGAAACGCCTGTACTAATAGGACATGATAAAGAAAGTGAGCAATGGGGTTTCAGATGTAGCCAAAAAAGCAGATGCGCCTTTTACGATATTAGAAAAAAATCGAAGAGGTGATAAAGAAGTTGAAATTTCAATTCCCCACATCGATCAATATATAAATTGCACACCCATCTTAGTGGACGATATTATTTCTACAGCAAGAACGATGATCGAAACAATAAAGCACCTTAAAGCTTTAAATATGAACTTACCTATTTGTATTGGCGTTCACGCCGTTTTTTCTGGAAGTGCATACCAGGATTTATTGGCGGCAGGAGCAGTCAAGGTTGTTACTTGTAATACTATTCAGCATGCATCTAATGCGATTGATTTGGGTGAGACTATTGTAAAGCGCTTGAACTTTGACTGATATAAGAATCTCACATTGGGACAGCCTGAGGTAGTGGAAATAGTTGCATATCAAACATAACTCAGGAAGCTGTACTCGCTGCAGCCGCTTCTGTAGAGCAAAGATCAGAACATCATTTAGCTCAGCCATACAAAAACAATCAAAAAAGTTACTCGATTTCAATGTCATGACTTAATGATATTTGATCTGCGCTAACGAATGCAGCTGATAGAAGACAAGGTTAATTGATTCCTGGGTATTAGCAAAAATTAATAAAATATTCAAAGACATATCATTTTAATACTAAATTTACATGAAAAAACAGATGGAATGGACTATATTTTAATTATCCCCGAGCCTCTACTTGTCAGTAGACTCTGGTTTAGTGGCAAGTGTGTTATCATGCATGGTTAGCCCAGCATGATGTATACGTCACAATCTCGTAGGTTATCGAAAAATAATCCTGCAGATTTGCGGAGGCCCGAGGACAAATCATAAAGCATTTCATTTTGATATTTTATTCAGTTAATAGTGGTATGCGCTACTATTCTTGTTGGTAACAAGGTTGTTGTTTTTCACCGCTTTCTTTGTTCTGTCTCTAGGTAAGCGTATTGGCAAATACATCTTTTCACTAAATCAATATGCAACATGCTGTAGTTTTCTAATTAGGATGATAGCATGGAAAATGAACCCAAAAACAGAACCAAATGGTTTTCGATTATTGAAGAGTACCAAACCAGCGATCTAACTCAAGCTGAGTTTTGCAAGCAAAAAAATGTGACGCTTGCCAAATTTGCCTATTATCTGCAGGTATATCGCAAACAAAATAATATTAACGCTACACGACAAGAAGCACAGCCATCTTTTTCGCAAGTTGTCGTTAACCAAGCTGTTATCTCAGCCCAAAATGAAATCAAAATTAAATTGCCAAATGGTTTTCGCTGTCAGATAGCTTACAATATTTCTCCCGAGATACTTAAGAAAATAGTTGGAGCATTACTTTCATGCTGATGTTGGATAATTTACCCATTCTATTTTATAGCGATCCTATCGATATGCGAAAGTCGATCAATGCGCTTTGCATATTAATTACAGAGACATTACATCGCAATCCAGCAGATGGCACTTTATTTTTATTTCGGAATCGCAGTGGAAATAAACTGAAGGCACTTTACTATGAAACAAATTGTTTTACCATTTGGTATCGTCGTTTAGAAAATGGACGTTATGTATTTCAGCGAAATTCCGCAGGTAAAATTGAGATGTCACCAGAACATTTTAAGTGGTTGCTTGCAAGCGATAAATATTCTTATCGTGATGCAGGTTTGCCTCAGCAAATAAGCCATTTTTATTAAAAAAACCTAGAATTTTATGCATTTATTAATTATTATTGTGCGATGAAAATGGATATCAAAAAATTACCAAAAACGATTGAAGAGCTACAGAAGATTATCTTGCTTCAACAACAAGAAATCAAAAAAAAATAATAAAATTACCTTGCAAGAACAAGAAATTATCTCTTATAAAGAGCGCTATATTCGCTTAACGCATTCTGGTCACATTCTTGGATCATCCTTTGTGCGTATGAAACATCATAATCGTTCAATATTATTCAGTGGTGATTTAGGTAGACTACATGATCCGGTCATGTATCCCCCTGCCATTGTTCAATCAACAGATTATTTAGTGTTAGAATCTACTTATGGTAATCGTTTGCATGAAGCAATTAATCCTATTGATCAGTTGAGTGAAGTAATTAATAAAACCGCAAAACGAGGAGGTTCTGTTATTATTCCTGCATTTGCTGTTGGAAGAGCACAAAGCATTTTGTACTTTATTTACCAGCTAAAAAAAGCAAACAAAATACCTGATATACCTGTTTTTTTAGATAGTCCAATGGCGATAAGCGCCACTAAAACCTTTTGTCATTATACTAACGAACACAAGTTGTCTAAACAGCAGTGTTTTGATATTTGTGCCGGTGCTACTTATATCAACACAGTCGAAGAATCCAAGGCTATTGATAATTATCAATATCCAATCATTATTATTTCTGCAAGTGGAATGGCAACAGGTGGACGGGTTCACCACATGAAACAATTTGCTCAAGATTACCGCAATACGATTTTATTTACTGGTTATCAGGTGGGTGGTACGCGCGGTGCCCGGATGGTTAATGGTGAATCTGAAGTTAAAATTCATGGTCATATGATTCCAATACGAGCGGAGGTGATTGAGCTTAGTAATACATCAGCACATGCCGATTATCAAGAAATCTTAGCCTGGTTAAAAAAATTTACTAAACCACCTGTAAAAATCTTTATCACCCATGACGAACCAGAAGCAGCGCAATCCTTAAAAAACACAATAGAAAAAGAATTAGCTTGGAAATGTAATATACCCCTGTATTTGCAAACGGAAGAGTTATAGAAAATGTAGCGATATTCTTTACGTCTAAAATATTTTGGTATTTACTCATACTATTCATTCAGACAAATCTGGTGTAATCAAAAATATCAATAACAGAAAATTAGCAAAAATTGCGAAATTAGCTGGTGCTCCACAATCTAAATCTGCAGGTGTAGATTTACATGTTCGTCTTACAGATAAAATAAGTAACGATGACCCTTTCTTCACTGTACATTTAGAAACGCAGGTGAACTTGAATATGTCCTATCATTTCTTCAAGAAAGACAAGATATTATATCATGCAGTGAAGATTCTGAATGAATCCCATTATTTTTTCATTGTTTCCTCCTTCCAAATTATTCGACAAAGTGATCGAAAATTCTAATCTAGAAATTGGAGATGCATTTATCACGACGTTTGACTACCTCACCACCAATAGAGAACAGGGCGCATGACGCAATATTTTTTCTGCTGTGCTGCCAAGCAGCACGTGATGTAGCATACTGTAGCCTTTTGCTCCAATGACAATTAAGTCATAATTAAAATCTTCAGCAAGATCAAGTATAAGATTTGCAGAGACACCCCATTGAAATTGGATTTCATGTTTAATCTTTTTTAAATCGAAAGAATCTAGAAATTTAGCCATTTTATTTGTAATTTCAATTTTCAATTTTTCCTCTTCGTACTTAATTATTTTTTTTGTCATACTAAAAGCTGGTAAATAGCTAGGCAAAGCATGGATGATACAAAGCTTGGCTGAATATCGTCTTGAAAGATCAATAGCAAATTTAAGAGCTTTTGCTGAAGAAGGAGAGCCGTCTATACCACAAAGTATTTTTGATATTTTATCTTTTTGGCAAATCCAAACAGTTTTTGTTGCTGAACGAACAACACCTTCAACAGTAGTGCCTGTCTTATAGCGACTGAATTCTTCTGTTACTTTACCCCCCATGAGGATTAAATTTGCTTTCCTTTTGCGTGCCACATCAAGAATACAATCAGCAGGATTGCCCACCTTGATATATAGTTTTTTTAACTCAGTGGAACTCGAATACTCATTTTGCCAAGATTGTAGCCTCTGCATTGCTTCTTTTTGACATAAACCTGAGCTAATCCAATTTTTCCAAATGGATTCGATAACATAGATTAAGGATACGTCCGTTTGGTATTTATTTTGAATTAGCTTTAATGTTTTTAAGGCTAATTTCGATCCCAATGAGAAATCTGTGGGATATACTATTCTTAATTTATCTTTTGCTCGCATAATCAATCCTTAGGCAGTAATCCTATAAAAAATTTAACTTCATGATTTGGATGGCTAACAAGATCTCTTTATCAATTTCAGTAAGGACTTATTTTTATCGAGCACAATTAGTCTTCGAATTTGGTACTGGCACATTTTTTCTGCTGCAATGCTAACATCATCATTTTCTAAAATGTGATAGGATCGTGACGTCATTATTTCTTCAACAGGTGTAGTTTTTGGATCTTTACCATTAGAAACTGCTCGTATGGCAATATCTCGATCAGTTACTATTCCCATAATTTTTCCATTAGTTGCAATTGGCATAAAGCCACAATCTAGTTTTTTTATCTCTTCGGCTACTTTTTGAATAGTACTATTAGGTGGTAAGGTTTCTGGATTTTTGGTCATAATGTCTTTCACTAACATAGTTGTACTCCTCTAGTAAATAGCTCTTATTAGTATAGAATAAATTATCCGTCTAAAGTGTTGCCCAAAGCTAATATGACAATACATTTTTATATAAATCTTTTAAATTCTATAATACAAGTGTTAACTTAAGGTATTAGTAACTAGGATGAATTGGAGTTATCAGTCTACTGCGTTAATATATAGATAGCCTTACACACAGGGAAAAGTGATGATAACGAAAGAAAATTGGCATGCAATCACGGTCGAGGAAACTTTAAAAAGACTAGATACCACATTATTGGGATTATCTTGGCATCAGGCTTTGGCTCGTTTAAAAAAATACGGCCCAAATAAAATACCAATTGAAAAAAAACGAACTTTTGGCCACCGAATATTCGATCAATTCAATAACATCCTGATATATATTTTACTCAGTGCTGCTGTTATTACTGCATTATTACAGCATTGGATTGATACCAGTGTAATACTCAGTGTCGTTGTTATCAATGCTATTATTGGTCTCATTCAGGAAGGAAAAGCTGAAAAGGCCTTAGAGGCCCTTAAGCAAATGTTGCCATTATATGCCAATGTCATTCGATCTGGGAAAAGAGATCGAATTCTGGCTGATGAGTTAGTGCCTGGCGATATGGTTTTATTGCGTTCTGGAGATAAAGTTCCTGCCGATTTACGCTTAGTCAAAACGGCTAATTTACAAATTCAAGAAGCTTTATTAACAGGTGAGTCAGTCCCCGACCAGAAACATACATTCCCTGTTCAAGTAAATACCCCTCTTGCTGATAGAAGCTCAATGGCTTATTCAGGAACATTTGTCACTTATGGAACAGGGATGGGTATTGTGGTGAGCACTGCTAAGAACACAGAGGTTGGTCATATTTCTACTTTATTAACGGGCTTGCCCAAGCTAACCACCCCCTTATTACAGCAAATGAATAAGTTTGCACGATGGTTAGCCATAATTATTTTGTTATTTTCACTATCGATATTTTTGTTTGGTGTGATCTTCCGCCAATATCCTTTGCAAGAGATGTTTTTGGCTACAGTTGCGATTGCAGTATCTGTTGTCCCCGAAGGTCTACCAGCACTCATAACAATTATTTTAGCAGTTGGTGTTACACGAATGGCGCGACGTAATGCTGTTATTCGTCGCTTGCCTGCTGTTGAAACACTAAGTTCTGTGACAGTCATTTGTACGGATAAGACCGGAACACTCACGCGCAATGAATTAACAGTGCAAAGAATTATCACAAGTAATCAACAATTTTTTGTCTCAGGAAGTGGGTATAATGACGGTGGTAAAATAATCTATAACAACAAGGAAGTCGACATAAATCAGCACCCTGATTTAGCGTTGTTAATAAGGTCATGTGTCTTATGTAACGATGCAGAGTTGAAGAAAGAGAATCGAGATTGGCATTTATATGGAAATCCTATGGATGGAGCATTATTAGCTTTAGGTTTAAAGGCAGGTATTCAATATAAGGATGAAATGGATATCTATCATCGAACAGACACGATACCTTTCGAGTCAATACACAAATTTATGGCTAGCTTGCATCACGATCATAAAGGTAACGCTATTATTTTTGTTAAAGGTGCTCCTGAAAGAATTTTAGAAATGTGTTCTCATCAGAAAAAAAACCAAAATATAGAAAGTATCGATAAAAATTATTGGCAATCACAAATCAATCATTTAGCAGAAACAGGAATGCGTGTTCTTGCTTTTGCTTATTGTTCAGCAAATAGGAAATATGTATCTCTTTTATTTAAAGATGTTGAAAAAAACCTTATTTTTTTAGGTCTAGTTGGACTCATCGATCCCCCTAGAATTGGGGCCCGTGAATCGGTTATCGATTGTCAAAAAGCAGGTATTCGCATCAAAATGGTTACAGGCGATCATCGGGCAACAGCTCGGACAGTTGCCGAGCAGGTAGGTATTAATAACCAACATGTTCTGGTAGGTGAAAATCTTGATGCCATGGATGATACGATGTTAGAAAAATGGGTAGATAATGTCGATGTTTATGCTAGAACAACTCCTGAACACAAACTCCGCTTGATCACAGCGCTAAGAAATAAGAATCATATTATTGCAATGACTGGTGATGGAGTGAATGACGCTCCTGCATTACATCATGCTGATATTGGTATTGCAATGGGTTACAAAGGTACTGATGTCGCTAAAGAAGCGGCAGAGATTGTTTTAATAGATGATAATTTTGTTTCTATTAAACATGCTGTTGAAGAAGCTAGGGTTGTTTATGAAAATTTAAAAAAAGCACTTTTATTTATCCTCCCTACCAATGGTGGTGAAGGCCTTTCTATTTTCTTTGCGATCTTATTAGGTTATACATTGCCAATTACTCCACTGCAGATTCTTTGGGTGAATATGATAACCACTGTGACACTCGGTTTAGCATTAGCATTTGAACCACCGGAGCGCCACATTATGAGGCAGCTACCTCGAAATCCAAAAGAATCTCTATTTACTCCATTTCTATTATGGCGCATTAGTTTTGTTTCGTTTTTTTTTGTTTGTAGTATATTTGGGTTATTTATCTATGAGATAAAAAGTGGTCTGGATATTTTTTGGATAAGAACTATGGTTGTCAACATGTTAGTTCTTGCAGAAGCTATATATGTAATCAATTGCCGAAAAATCTTTGATTCTGTGTTAAATAAAGAAGGTTTGCTGGGGAGCAAACCTGTTTTGATTTCCATTCTTTTAGTTTTAGTTTTGCAGATTTGCTTTACCTATTTGCCTGCCATGCAATTTTTTTTTGAAACTAAGCCTATTAGTTTAAATCAGTGGAGTCTAATATTTATTATCGCCTTAAGTTTATTTTTAATAATTGAATTTGAGAAAACAATTGCTCGGCGCTTTTTAAAGCTATATTCAAGGAAACAATAATTAGATGAATTTAGGCGTTTTCAATAGTGTAATTATCATCTTATTTTTAGTTGTTGCAATAATCGTTCTATTTCGTCGCCATAAATTACCATCTATTTTCGGTTACTTATTCGTTGGTAGTTTGGTTGGTTCACATGCCTTAGATTGGCTTCGAGATGTTAAAAATATCACCCAACTAGCAGACTTTGATGTAATGTTTTTGATGTTTACAATTAAATGTAATGAAAAAATTGCAGAGACTATTTTGCGAAAAATTTTCCCAAAGAAAATGGAAAAATCTAAGATAAAGCTTGCACAAGTGCCTTTTGACCATAAAAATCATGTCACTTTACCCGAAAATGTCTATGCAGTTGGTCTGACAATTAAAGAATTAGCTTTGGAGAAAAATGGGGTTTTATTGGCTCGATCAATCACGACGTTGTTGAGAGTTTTCATTTCTCATCGAGCACTCGATTACAAGTTGGGGATACTTTACGACTTTATGGGTCACAAGCTAATCTTGGAGAGGTTGAGCAATATCTTATTGAAGGGAATGATTTTTAATTTTAGGAAAAATGATGAAAAATGTGATTTCTTTTGCAGAGTTAAGTCTAAAAGATTTGTTAGAAGTTGGGGGTAAAAATGCCTCACTTGGGGAAATGATAAAACATTTATCCATTGTAGGTGTTAAAGTTCCAAATGGTTTTGCAACGACAGTTTCGGCCTACCAGCTATTTCTATCACAAAATAACTTAGATAATAAAATTTATTCTGTGCTGAATTCATTAAATACGAAGAAACTTGAATCGCTAAAAAAAACAAGTGAAAATATTCGTCAATGGATTTTAAGCACGCCATTTTCCCTTGAATTTGAAAAGGATGTTATCCAGGCTTATACAAACTTTAATGATGGAAAAGAGATTTCTGTTGCTGTACGTTCATCTGCTACATCCGAAGATTTACCTGAAGCCTCGTTTGCTGGTCAACAGGAATCTTTCTTAAATATTTGTGGTTCAAAGGATGTTTTGCTCGCAATAAAAAAAGTATTTGCTTCATTGTTTACCGAGCGCGCGATTATGTATCGTATACATCATGGTTTTGATCACGCAAAAGTAGGTATTTCTGCGGGTATTCAACGTATGGTCAAATGTGATCAAGGTGTTAGTGGGGTGATGTTCACTTTAGATACGGAAAGTGGATTTGATCAAGTGATT
The DNA here is from genome assembly GCA_013697705.1 of Gammaproteobacteria bacterium. Lineage (NCBI taxonomy): Bacteria > Pseudomonadati > Pseudomonadota > Gammaproteobacteria > Gammaproteobacteria bacterium. Next base: position 19,503 of record JACCWJ010000005.1, read on the forward strand.
TTAATTAATGCTTCTTATGGCTTAGGAGAAGCCATTGTGCAAGGCAAAGTAAATCCGGATGAATTTTGTGTGCACAAACCTACCTTACTAAAAGGGAAATTTGCTATTTTGCGTAGGCAGTTAGGTGAAAAAGAAATTAAAGTTGTTTATTCCAACCAAGGTGATTCAAAAGAATCACTTAAAATTATTCCAGTCACTAAAGAACAACAAATACAATTCTGTATTAAGGATCAGGATATTTTAATACTTGCTAAACAAGCATTACTTATTGAGCAGCATTATGGACGAGCGATGGATATTGAGTGGGCCAAAGATAGTGTTGATGGTGAGTTATACATTTTGCAAGCACGTCCTGAAACAGTGCAAAGTCTCAAAAAAGAGCAATATATTAAGAACTATCATATTCAAGGAAGAAGTGATGTTTTAACTATTGGTCGTAGTGTTGGACAGAAAATAGGTCAGGGGATTGCGCGTATCATTGCTGACCCCAAAGATATGCACGAGCTGCAAACGAAAGAAGTATTAGTAACTGACATGACAGATCCCGATTGGGAACCAATTATGAAGCTTGCATCTGCGATTGTCACTAATCGGGGTGGGCGTACTTGCCATGCAGCCATTGTTGCTCGTGAGTTAGGTATTCCAGCGATTGTGGGTTGTGGCAATGCCACATCAAAAATTATTTCAGGTCAAGAAGTGACGGTGTCTTGTGCCGAAGGTGAAAAAGGTTATGTTTATGATGGGCTATTAAAATATCAAGAAGAAAAAATTGCCGTATCAAATATGCCTAAGCTGAGCATAAAATTATGTATTAATTTGGGAAATCCTGATAAAGCATTTTCATTACAATATTTACCAAATGATGGTGTGGGATTAGCTCGCATGGAATTTATTATTAGTCAGATGATTGGCATTCATCCTAATGCAATTTTAAACTTGGAAAAATTACCAGATGCAATTCGTGAAGAGGTGATTGATAAAACAGCTGCTTATGAATCCCCGAAAGAGTTCTATATTGAAAAGTTGCGTGAAGGCATGTCGACCATTGCTGCAGCATTTTATCCCAAACAAGCTATTTTCCGTTTCTCAGATTTTAAATCGAATGAGTATGCCAATTTGTTAGGTGGGAATGAGTTCGAGCCTAAAGAAGAAAATCCAATGTTAGGTTTTCGTGGAGCTTCACGTTATATTTCTGACAATTTTAAAAATTGTTTTGCATTAGAGTGTGAAGCTTTTAAACGTGTACGAAATGATATGGATTTAACTAATGCTCAAATTATGATTCCTTTTGTACGGACCATAACTGAAGTTAAAAATATTATTGGATTAATGACAAGTTATGGATTGACTCGAGGTGAGAATGATCTAAAAATCTATATGATGTGCGAAATACCTTCAAATGCATTACTCGCTGAAAAATTTTTAGAATTTGTGGATGGTTTTTCTATTGGTTCAAATGATTTAACGCAATTAACTTTAGGTTTAGACCGGGATTCAGAATTAGTGGCATCGCTTTTTGATGAAAGAGATGATGCTGTAAAGCTATTGTTACACTATGCAATCTCCGCTTGTAAAAAAGCAAACAAATATGTAGGGATATGTGGTCAGGCTCCCTCTGACTATCCAGAGTTGGCACGATGGCTGATGGAAGAAGGAATCGAAAGCATTTCATTAAATCCGGACTCAATTATTAATACGTGGTTATATTTGGCTAAATAACGTTTGTCAATTAGAGATGAGCAGTAGAGATAAACATTATGCATGAACTTTCACTGTGTAAAAACATCATTGATATAGTTGAAGAACAATCAAGGAATCGATCAGTAAAAAAGGTGAAGGCAATATATCTTGAAATTGGGGAGTTAGCACTGATTGAGAAATCTGCGTTAACATTTAGTTTTGAGCTGGTAGCAAAAGGTACAATTGCTGAAGGTGCTATTTTATCTATTACGGATGTTCCGGCGAAAGGATTATGTGATTACTGTGGGGTTTTTGTTACTATAAAGCAACGATTTGATCCTTGTGTTCATTGTGGCAACTTTTCTTTAAAAGTCATACAAGGCGATGAATTGCGAATTAAAACAATGGAGGTTGAATAATGTGTGGAATTTGTGGATGTAATGATCAAGAAAGTGCGCTTCACGATCACGGAAAAGAAAGTCTTGATCATAAACATTCGCATGCTCATTCTCACGATTCTCATGAAGAGAATCGTTTGTTTCTAATTGAGCAGGATATTCTGAGCAAAAATAACAAATTTGCTGAAGATAATCGCCGTTATTTTTCAGGTCAAAAAATTTTGGCTCTTAATTTACTTTCAAGTCCTGGATCTGGAAAAACAACCTTGTTAGAAAAAACTATTCCTGCATTAAAAAATCAGTTCAATATAGCGGTTATTGAAGGAGACCAGCAGACAGATTGCGATGCAGAGCGCATAAAAGCAACAGGTGTCCCTGTGGTTCAAATTAATACAGGTAAAGGTTGTCATCTTGATGCGCATCAAGTTGGCCACGCAACCCAGAAATTAACGGTTGAAGATAAAACGATATTATTCATAGAAAATGTAGGTAATTTAGTTTGTCCTTCACTATTTGATTTAGGTGAAAGCCAAAAAATTGTCATTTTATCTGTCACAGAGGGTGTAGATAAACCCTTAAAATACCCTGATATGTTCTATGTAGCAAATTTAATGATAATTAACAAAATTGACCTGCTTGAATATGTTGATTTTAATGTTGAAAAATGTATTGAGTATGCACATAGAATCAATCCAGATCTTCAAGTCATTACTTTGTCAGCGACAAAAAATAAAGGTTTGGAGAATTGGTATGAATGGTTAATGAATGAACATAAAAAATTATTTAGTGTTCATCACCATTCAACCGCTTTCTGATGAAAATGTCGGAACGTTGGCAAATAATTATAAGAGGGAGGGTTCAAGGCGTAGGCTTTCGTCCTCATGTATATCGTGTTGCTTGTGAATTAGGGTTGACAGGTTGGGTTCGAAATAATGCAGATGGTGTTGTAGTTGAAATTCAAGGTAAATGTACTCAAGTTTTTTTGGACAAAATTACGCATACTTTGCCTCCTCTAGCTCAAATTGATTCATTGCATAGTTTTAAATTATCTTTGAAATTATCGGAACAAAAATTTTCAATCATTGAAAGTGTTGCTGGAAAAATACGGACTCAGATTTCACCGGATATTGCTATCTGTGAAGCTTGTTTAAGAGAATTATTTAATCCACAAAGTCGTTTTTATTTGTACCCATTTTTAAATTGTATGCATTGTGGTCCAAGATTAACGATAACTCACCAACTTCCTTATGATCGTGCACAAACCTCTATGTCGAAATTTCATTGGTGTGGAGAGTGTAAAAATGAATATTCTGATACTGAAAATCGCCGTTTTCATGCGCAACCTGTTGCGTGCACAAAATGTGGACCACAACTTACTATGCCTATTCCTGAGATTGTTGGACGCCTTCAAGCGGGTGAAATTCTTGCCATAAAAAGTTTGGGAGGCTATCAATTAGTTTGTGATGCACGCAATGAAAAAACTATTAGGAGAATGCGTGATAGAAAAAAACGTAAGGCCAAACCCTTTGCGCTCATGGTAGCAAATGTTGCGAGCGTTCGAAGTATTGCAAATTGCGATGGTGAGGCAGAAAATTTGTTAACTAGTTGGTCTCGACCCATCGTGCTCTTGTCTAAAGGCTCTGATTTTTTGCCAGAAATTATCGCGCCTCATCTCTCACATTTTGGTGTTATGCTACCTTATACACCACTTCATTACTTACTGTTTCATGGGTTTGCAGGTTTTCCTGAACAGTTAAATTGGTTAAGGGAGAAACAAACAACTGTTCTCATTGTGACAAGTGCAAATACACACAATAATCCTTTGTTGATAAAAGACGATGATGCTCAAATTGAACTACGAAATATTGCTGATACGATTATTTCTTACAACCGTGAAATTTTAACTCGCGTAGATGATTCAGTTTTGTGTCTTGTCAATAAATCCCCCTTGTTTATAAGAAAAGCAAGAGGATATGTCCCTAATGCAATTAAATTACCTTATGCGATTCCACCCACATTAGCTGTTGGTGGTCATTTAAAAAATACGGTGTGCATTACGCGTGGTGATGAAGCATATGTTTCGCAACATATAGGTGATCTAGAGAATGTAGCAACGATTGATTTTTTTCATGAAACAATTATGCACTTACTGAAAATATTAGATGTTCAACCTGAATATGTCGCTCATGATTTGCATCCCAATTTTTATAGTACGCGTTTTGCAAAAGATTATGGTCTTCCTGCCATTGCGGTTCAGCATCATCATGCTCATTTAGCAGCAGTTGCAGCGGAACACCATGTGCTGGATCCTGCACTGGGTTTAGCATTGGATGGTTATGGTTACGGTGATGATGGGAGCGCATGGGGTGGGGAATTGATGTTAATCAATGACGCAACATACCAACGACTTGGATCTTTGTTGCCCATGGCGCAACCCGGGGGTGATGTAGCGGCAAGAGAACCTTGGCGTATGGGTGCCAGTATTTTGCATCAATTAGATTGTCAGTTGGAGGCGTTTAAGAGATTTAGTCCAAATTTTAATATAAATATCATCCTGCAGATGCTTCAGAAGCGAATAAACTCGCCCATGACAAGCAGTTGTGGCCGTTTATTTGATGCAGTAAGTGCGTTGCTTGACGTAGAATACATAACTCAATATGAAGGACAAGCAGCTATGATGCTGGAAAGTTTAGTAACGACACCAAAATCGTTGGAAAACGGCTGGAAAATTGATGATAATAATCTGAATATATTACCGACTATTCGTTATTTACTTCGTTGTGATTCAGTTGAAGGTGCGAATATCTTTCATGGTACTCTCATTGTGGCGTTAGTAGAATGGGTAAGGCATTGGGCTGAAAAATTGCAAATAAAAAAAGTACTATTAGCTGGGGGTTGTTTTTTAAATCAAGTTTTAGCCGAAGGTTTAGTTAAAGGTTTACTTGCCAATGGCCTTTCTCCTTTGTTACCTAAACAATTACCGCCTAATGATGGCGGATTAAGCTTAGGTCAAGCATGGGTAGTTGGTAATAGATATAAATAGGGAAAATTTATGTGTTTAGCATTGCCAGCAAAAATTACTGAGTTGCTTCCAAATAATAGAGCCATTGTTAATTTAGGCGGAGTCAAAAAAGAAATATGCATTGATTTGATTGATCAAGTCAAAGAGGGAGATTATGTTATCATTCACGTTGGATATGCTTTAACTAAATTGGATGAAGTCGAAGCAAAGAAAACATTAGCCATGATACAGCAAATGGCAAGTCGTTGATGAGATTAAGCTAGAAACAATCATGGAAGAAGATAAACAAAATTTAATGTTCAATATAGGTTCACATTATCTTAAAAAATTATTTGAACCTGCCTCAATCGCCGTCATCGGTGCAACTGACCGACCTCATTCCGTTGGCATGAAAGTTTTTAAAAATTTACTACAAGGGAACTTTGGTGGGAAACTTTATGCCATCAACCCTAAACATACCCAAGTTCAAGGTCAGCCTTGTTTTGCTTCTGTAAAAAAAATCAGTCAGCCAATTGATCTTGCTGTCATCACCACTCCTGCTAAAAAGATTGCTTCTATTATTAGGGAATGTGGTGAAAAAGGTATTAGTGCTGCTATAGTGATTTCAGCAGGTTTTAGTGAAACAGGAAAAGAAGGAAAAAAGTTAGAACAAGCGGTTTTAGAAGCTGCCCATCGTTATCAGATACGTTTAATCGGGCCTAACTGTTTAGGTGTGATGCGGCCACATATCAAAATGAATGCAACATTCGATAATAATTTTGCCTTGGAAGGAAATTTAGCACTTGTTTCGCAATCGGGGGCTTTATGTGCCGGGATTTTAGATTGGGCTATTGAGAAAAAAATTGGTTTCTCTGCCATGATTTCTCTTGGTAACAGCGCCGATATTGATTTTGGTGATGTACTAGATTATTTGGCATTAGATCAAAAAACAAAAAGTATTTTGCTTTATATTGAGGGGATACGTAATTCCCGTCGTTTTATGAGCGGGCTTCGTGCTTGCGCCCGAATGAAGCCTATCGTTGCAATCAAAGCGGGTAGGCTCTCGCAAGGATCACGTGCAGCTTTATCGCATACAGGTGCACTTATAGGGGATGATGATGTATTTGATGTAGCGTTACGTCGTGCGGGTGTGGTACGAGTCATGACGATAGAAGAACTTTTTTCAGCGGCTGAAATTCTCTCAAGTAACTGCAGAACGAAAGGAAACCGTTTATGTATTATCACTAATGGGGGTGGGGCAGGTGTTATGGCAGCAGATCGTGCCTCTGAATTGAATATAATGCTACCTAAGCTAGATGAAACTTTAATGCAACAACTTGACGAAGTGTTGCCAACACAGTGGTCACACCAAAATCCTGTTGATATTATCGGCGATGCAACTCCTGAGCGTTATCATGCAAGTGTTAATATCTGTTCTAAAGAGAAAAATATAGATGGGTTTTTGACTATTTTAGTACCCGTTGCTATGTCTCAGCCTAAGAAGGTAGCAGAACAAGTTATCCTTGATGCAAAAGGTATCGATAAACCTTTAATAGCGTGTTGGATTGGTGAAAAACAAGTTAAATCTTCTTGGAAATTATTTGCATCAAATAAAATTCCTTATTTTGATACACCTGAAAAAGCAGTGGCAGCATTTTCTTATTTGGTAGATTACCACCATAATCAACAACTATTATTACAAGTTCCTGATCCATTATCACCCCAACCAAAACCTGATGTTGCCAAAGCACGTTTCATTATTGAAACTGTTTTAGAGCAGCAGCGGCAGATATTAACAGGTATCGAATCCAAAGCAGTTTTAAAAGCATTTGGCATTCCAGTCAGTCAAACAATTGACGCTTCGACTCCAGAAAAAGCGTTAGCTGCTGCAGAATCACTGGGGTTCCCAGTAGCGATGAAAATTCATTCTCCCGACATTACTCATAAACAGGATGTGGGAGGTGTAGCACTTAATATCATCGATGCGAAATCTGTGGTAAGCACATTTGAAGAATTAGTGACAAATGCAAAAAAATTATCACCGAGTGCAAACATTTTAGGAGTTACCGTTGAGTCTATGTTTAAAGGCTCAAACACTCGTGAACTGATGGTAGGCGTGATTCGGGATAAAGTTTTTGGCCCAGTTATAAGTTTCGGTGCAGGCGGTACGTTTGTTGAGATCATGGATGATAAAGCACTGGCTTTGCCACCACTCAATAAATTCATTACCAAAAGTTTAATTTCACAAACTCGAGTTGCTAGGCTGTTGGGCGCTTATCGCAATATGCCAGCAGTAAACTTGGATACGATCATCAATATTTTGTTACGTGTTTCAGAAATGGTATGCGAGCTTCCCTACATCCAAGAAATGGATATAAACCCTGTCATCATCAACGAACAAGAAGCTATTGCTGTTGATGCAAGGATTGTAATCAATAAACAACCACCCTCATCGATCCCTTATGCTCACATGGCAATTCATCCTTATCCTCATCATTTAATTTCATCCTACCAACTATCTGATGATACAAAAATTATTATTCGTCCAATTTGTCCAGAGGATGCCAAGATTGCTGAAGAATTTATAATTAATCTTTCGCCACAATCAAAACATTTTCGTTTTATGGAACAGATGCGTGAGTTAACGCCCAGTATGTTAGTTCGGTTGACCCAAATTGACTATGATCGCGAAATGGCTCTTGTTGCAACTGTGGAACAAAATAGGAGAGAAATGAATATTGGGATTATTCACTATGTTATTAATCCTGACCTAAAGACATGTGAGTTTGGGTTAGTTATTGCTGATGCGTGGCAAAAGAAAGGCATAGGGTCGAAATTAATGAATTCTTTAATGGACATTGCTAAGGTCAGAGGCATAACAGCAATGATTGGAGTTGTTTATGCTGAAAATGTAGCTATGCTCGAACTTGCGCACTATCTTGGGTTTTCAATTTCAAGTAGTGATGATTCTACTCTCAAAATAGTGACAAAGCTTCTATGACTATCGCCTTAATCACACATCCAGATTGTATATTGCATGATATTGGGGATTGGCACCCTGAGCAACCAGCACGACTTAAAGTCATTGAAGACGCACTTTCTCAATCAGGTTTGGTTTCAAGTTTGAAAAAATTCTTAGCCCCCCTTGCTACTAGAGACCAACTATTGCGAGTGCACGATGTAGAATATATTGATCGAATTTTTCAACTCTCGCCTCAAGAAAATTTAATTTCTTTAGACCTTGATACTTTGATGAATCCTCATACTTTAACAGCGGCGCTACGTGCTTCCGGTGCAACAGTAAGTGGTGTGGATTTAGTGATGTCAGGTGAAGTGAAAGCTGCTTTCTGTAACGTGCGTCCCCCAGGGCATCATGCAGAAAGGAGCAGGGCAATGGGTTTTTGCATTTTTAACAATGTTGCTGTTGGCGTTGCGCATGCATTAGAATATTATAAACTCCAACGTATCGCTATTGTCGATTTTGATGTACATCACGGTAATGGAACAGAAAATATCTTTGAAAATGATGAAAGAGTGCTGCTATGTTCTTTTTTTCAACATCCTTTTTATCCTTTTAGCGGATCTGAGACGAAAAGTGATCACATCATTAATCTACCCTTACCGGCGGGAACCACAGGGACAATGTTTCGTAAAAAGACGGAAGAGTTCTGGTTAGAAGCTATCCATCGATTTAAACCTGAAATGATATTTTTTTCAGCGGGTTTTGATGGTCATATGCGAGACCCTATGTCAAATGTATTATTGAATGAAGATGACTACGCCTGGCTAAGCAGAGAAATTAAACTGATCGCCGATAGTACTTGCCAAGGACGTATAGTATCTGCATTGGAAGGGGGATATTCATTAGAGGTATTGGGTCCTAGTGTCGTAGCCCACATTCGTGGGTTATTAGATTAATCAGTAACTCCATAGTAGAATCAATATGGACGACTAAAGGAGTTAATTAATGGACTATATTGATGATTTTCGAAATGGAAAATTAGCGAGAGCTCTCGCAAAAACAATCGCGTATGAAGTGGATCCTCTGCGCCATTATAAGTTTATGGAATTTTGTGGTGGTCATACTCATGCCATCCATCGTTATGGCATCCCTAGCTTGCTACCCAAAAATGTCGAAATGATTCATGGGCCGGGCTGTCCTGTCTGTGTGCTTCCTATGGCACGAATCGATAATGCCATTGCACTAGCACAAATGGCTAATGTTATTCTATGCAGCTATGGTGATATGTTGCGGGTACCAGGTGCTGATAAGAACAGTCTGCTAAAAACAAAGGCTAAAGGTGCAGACGTACGTATGATTTATTCTGTAGATGATGCCCTATCCATTGCTCAAAAGAATCCAAGTAAAAATGTAGTTTTTTTCGCCATTGGTTTTGAAACAACAACCCCTCCTACTGCGGCTGCTTTAATTAGAGCAAGACAACTTGAGCTGAAAAATTTTTTTGTGTTTTGTAACCACGTATTAACTCCACCTGCACTGGAAAGCATTTTGCAAGCTCAAAATAACGAAATAGATTCTATACCTTTGGATGGTTTTATTGGACCTGCGCATGTGAGCATTGTCATTGGCAGTCAAGCGTATGAAGCTGTGGGTAAAAAATACAAAAAATCCATCGTTATTTCAGGTTTTGAGCCGTTGGATGTATTGCATTCAATATTAATGTTGATAAGGCAGCTTAATGAAAATCGTTGTGAAGTTGAAAATCAATACAAGCGAGCGGTTAATATTGAAGGTAATTTGAAAACCCAATCCATAATGGCAGAAACATTAGAACTTCGCTCAAGTTTCGAATGGCGTGGCCTAGGGTGGATTCCAAACAGTGCCTTACAAATAAAAGCCCCTTATCGTTCTTTTGATGCTGAATATCAATTTCAATTGCCTCCTTCTACTGGAACAGAGCACAAAGCATGTGAATGTGGTGCCATTTTACGAGGTGTAAAAAAACCAACAGATTGCAAGTTGTTTGCGAAAGTGTGTACTCCTGAGAATCCATTAGGTTCATGTATGGTGTCATCAGAGGGCGCATGCGCTGCTGTTTATGCTTATAGTCGAGCAGATATTCATTGATAGGATTGTATTAATGTTACTAGAACGAAAATTACCAGTACGCAAAAAAAAATACGGATCACGTTTAGATATTGAAAATGGATGTATAGATCTTAGCCATGGCAGTGGTGGTAGGGCGACAGCGCAATTAATTGACGAATTATTTTTAGTTGCTTTTGATAATGAATGGCTCGCACAAAAAAACGATCAAGCTTGTTTCAATATTAATTCAGGTCGAATGGTAATGGCAACGGATGCTCATGTCGTTTCTCCATTATTTTTTCCGGGTGGGGATATAGGGAGCTTAGCTATACATGGCACAATTAACGATATTGCCATGGCTGGAGCGCAACCACTTTATTTATCAGTGAGCTTTATTTTAGAAGAAGGCTTGCCATTAAAGGATTTGCAGCGAATTGTCATTTCAATGGCAACAGCAGCTGCACAAGCAAATGTGCCTATCGTTACTGGCGATACAAAAGTTGTTGAACGTGGGAAAGGTGATGGTGTTTTTATTACCTCAACTGGGATTGGGATGGTGCCTGAAGGAATTCATATCTCGGGAGATCGTGCTCGTCCTGGCGATCATGTTCTAGTGAGTGGTTATATGGGTGACCACGGAGTTGCCATAATGTCACATCGCGCTAATTTACAATTTAACACTACCATTACTTCGGACACAGCCGCGTTAAATGATTTAGTGGCAACCATGATTGCAGCGGTTCCCAATATTCGCTGCTTACGTGATCCCACCCGTGGTGGTATAGCAACTGTTTTAAATGAATGGACAGAGCAGTCTAATGTCGGATTTTTAATTGAGGAAGAGAAAATTCCAGTGCGTGAGGAAGTCGCAAGTGCGTGTGAATTATTAGGTTTGGATGCACTGTATGTGGCAAACGAAGGAAAACTTGTTGCTATTTGTGGTCCAGAGGATTCCGCAAAATTGTTGCAAGTCATGCAAGCTCATCCATTAGCAAAACATGCAGCCATCATAGGAGAAGTAATTGAGGATCCACGTCATTTTGTACATTTGAAAACAGGGTTTGGAGGTATGCGCATTGTGGATTGGTTAGTAGGAGAGCAGTTGCCTCGCATCTGCTAGTTATAATAGGAAAAATATTTTATGGATGATGTTTATTATTTGCCAAGCGATCAATTTCAAAATTTACTATCACAATTGAAAACTTCTGGATATTCCTGTGTTGGTCCACAAGTCCGCGATAGTGCCATTGTCTATGATGTTCTTGAGAACGCAACTCAATTACCTTGGGGTATGCGTGATCATCAAAAACCAGGGGAGTATCGTCTAGAAAAGATTCCACAACATGAGGCGTTTTCCTTCGCCAATGGACCACAGGCAATTAAACCTTGGCTTTTTAAAGCACGCGAAACATTGTGGAAGGTAGGACGCAATCAAGAGGGTAAATTGGAATTTTATCCAGAACAGGCAAAAGAAAAACCTATTGCATTTATTGGAGCTCGTTCCTGCGACTTAGTTGCAATGGAAATCCAAGATAAAGTTTTTTTAGAAAAAAAGCACGTGGATTTACTTTATAAAACACGTCGTGAAAATATGTTTATTGTCGCAGTCAATTGTACTTATTCATCGGATAATTGTTTTTGTGTATCTGCGGGGACAGGACCCAATGTTAAAAGTAATAATGATATCGCAATGACAGAAATAAGTGACGGTTTTATTATGCGATCAGGTAGTGAAAAAGGGAAAAGTATTGTAGAGAATTTGTTTCTCCAATTAGCAACGGTCGAACAACAACAACAAGCACAACAACGTGTTATCAATGCAGGTAAAATGCAGACCAAAAAGATTCCTGTGAATAACACAGGCAGCTTGCGGGATATTTTATTCTCTAATCTTGATCATCCGAGATGGGATGAGGTGGCGCAGCGTTGTTTGTCTTGTGGGAATTGCACTCAAGTTTGTCCAACATGTTTTTGCCACAGCGAGCATGACACGCCCAGTCTAGATGGTAATAGCAGTGAACATCAACGTGAATGGGATTCCTGTTTTACAGCAGGCCACAGTCTCTTAAATGGCAAGGTTCTTCGAGAGGATACTCGCAAAAGATATCGTCAATGGTTAACTCATAAAGTGGGAAGTTGGTTTGACCAATTTGATACTAGTGGCTGTGTGGGATGCGGTCGTTGTGTCACCTGGTGTCCTGTGGGTATCGATATTACGGAAGAATTAGCAGCAATTACCGGTGAATCAAATGTAGTCACAAGTGAAGATTCTAAACATGGCAATGAATAATACTAATCTCTATTTGCCACACGAAGTGAAAGTTGTGGAGAGAATTCAAGAATCACCAACGGTATTTACCTTGCGAGTGCAGTTTACCGACTTTCAATTACAAAAGGAATTTGTGTTTCAACCTGGTCAATTCAATATGCTTTATTTATATGGTGTGGGCGAGGTTGCGATTTCCATTGTATCAGATCCAGAAAATAGTCAACTTTATGATCATACTATTCGTGCTATTGGACGTGTCACAAGAGGGTTGGAGCAGCTACAAAGAGGTGATTATTTGGGTATTCGTGGGCCATTTGGTCGGGGTTGGCCTTTAGCGCTTGCTCAAAATAAAGATGTTGTGATTATCACGGGAGGACTTGGGTGCGCGCCAGTTGTTTCAGTAATCAATTATATTGCGTTACGGCGTGATCAATACGGAAAATTAATAATTTTACAAGGCTTAAAGCATAGTGACGATTTTATTTTTCGTCATCGTTATGGTGAGTGGCAAAAAATGTTCGACACAGAAGTTTTTATTGCTGCAGATGTAAGTGTGCCTGGTTGGCCATGGTATACAGGGCATATCACGGATATGACGCGTCAATTGTCATTGAATGAAAATAATACGATTGTCATGATGTGCGGGCCTGAGATCATGATGAAAGTGGCTATCAAGGAATTGCTCGCAAAAAATATTCCTGAGGAGAATATTTTTTTAAGTATGGAACGTAATATGGAATGTGGAGTAGGTCACTGTGGCCATTGCCAGTATGGAGGATTATTTGTATGCAAAGATGGTCCAATTTTTCAATATCCTGAAATTAAAGCGCTATTGATGGAGCCAGGGTTTTAAAATGCTGCCAATAAAAAGCCATCAAACACAAAAGCCAAAAATTGGAGTGTACAAATTTACTTCTGATGATGGGTGCCAATTGGCATTTTTAAATGCAGGAGACGAATTTCTTCTTTTGACTGAGCTAGTTGATATTGTTCATTTTGCAGAAGCAGGTGTTGTTGATATTGACGCAAAAGTTGACATTGCTTTTATTGAAGGCAGTATTTCTACTCCCGATGAATTGCAAAGGATCAAAAAAATTCGTGTCAATAGTCAATATCTTATTACCATTGGAGCCTGTGCTACAGCAGGTGGAATCCAAGCTTTACGCAATTTTGTAGACGTTAAGGAATGGATGTCGAGTATTTATGCATCCCCTGCGTTTATTCAAACATTAGTATCGTCGACTTCTATTTCTGAACACGTGCGGGTGGATTTGGAAATCTGGGGCTGTCCGATTAACACTAAACAAATACTCGATGCCATCCGTTCTTTATTATTCGGTGTACATCCTGCTATTAAACGAGATGCTGTTTGTATGGAATGTAAACGGATAAACAATGTATGTGTATTAGTTTCAAAAGGGGAGCCTTGCATGGGACCAGTCACTATGACAGGTTGTGGTGCACTATGCCCAAGCGTTGGGCGGGCTTGCTATGCTTGTTATGGTCCAAAAGAAGACTCTAATCCAAATTCTTTGGGACGGTGGTTTGAAGGATTTGGGTTATTACCAGAAAAAATTTCACGATTATTTTTGCACATTAATAATCAAGCTCCTGCATTTTTAAAAGCGGGTAATGAGTTTAAAGGCATTAAAATTGTTATTGATAAAAAAGAAATCTAGGATTTACATATGACTCAAGGTTCTATATCCATTCCAATTCTTGCACGTGTTGAAGGTGAGGGGGCTTTAGAGTTACAAATTCAAAATAATCAGATTGTTAAATTGGAGCTGAGGATTTTCGAGCCACCTCGTTTATTTGAAAAATTTTTAGAAGGCCGAGGTTATGAAGAAGTATTAGACATTGTTGCACGTATTTGCGGAATTTGTCCTGTCGCTTATCAAATGAGTGCCGTCCATGCGCTGGAAAATATTTTTGCAATTGATCCGGGAACATGGGTACGAGAAATGAGACGCTTATTTTATTGTGGTGAATGGTTGGGTAGTCATAGTACGCATATTCATTTATTAGCCATTCCTGATTTCTTTGGTTTTAAATCTGCTTATGAAATGGCAAAAAAATATCCTGAAGAAATTCGGCGAGGTTTGCGCTTACAAGCATTGGGAAGTGAAACTATAAAACTTTTGGGTGGTCGCAGCGTGCATCCAGTGGGCGCCTGTGTTGGGGGTTTTTTTCGAGCACCCACCATGCAAGAAAGGGACTCGCTATTAAAACGATTTTACGAAGGACTAAAAGATGCAGAAGAATTATTGCAGTGGGTAGCACAAATACCTTTTCCCAACGAAGAAGAAGATTTCACCTGTGTTTCATTACAACATCCAGCTGAGTATCCCATTAACGAAGGGAATATTGTCTCTGATACAGGTTTAAATATTGCTATTGATAATTTTAATGATTACGTTCAAGAATATCAGGTTCCTTATTCAAATGCTTTACATTGCACACTAGAAGGAAAGTCTTATTTGGTAGGTCCCTTGGCAAGAGTTAATTTAAATTATCATCGATTACCTAAATCTTTAAGAGACATGATCGCAAAGACAGGAATACAATTTCCCAGTAAAAATATGTTCTATAGCATCATCGCTCGAGCGATTGAAATTTGTTATGGAGTATTAGAATCAATACGAATATTAGAAAATTACTCTTATCAAAGTTCGCCACGAATCGAAAAAATTATCCCTCGTGCTGGCGTTGGTTATGGTTGCACCGAAGCACCTCGAGGAATTCTCTGGCATTCTTATGAATTAGATGAACAAGGATTAGTAACTAAGGCACGTATTGTAGCGCCAACAGGCCAAAATCAAGTGCGTATAGAAGAAAATCTTCGATTTTCATTACAAAAATACGGTCTTGCACGATCAAATGATGAACTGCGTTTGCACAGCGAAATGATTATTCGTAATTACGATCCCTGTATATCTTGTTCGACTCACTTTTTAGATTTGCGTGTCAAAAGAATATGATGAAAGTCCGTGTGATTGGAATTGGGTCACCTTTTGGTGATGATAGGATAGGGTGGAAAGTTGTGTCCATTTTGCAACAGAAAAAAAATATTCAAAAATTTATTCCTAATCAACTGCAAATAGAATGTTCTGATAGACCTGGCCTTGATTTATTAAATTTACTGCAGGGAGCAGAAACGGCTTTTCTTGTTGATGCAGTGAAAACAGGTGCTTCAAAGACAACTATACATCGTTTTGAAAATAGTGAAATCGAAAAAATAGAAACACCTTTATCGAGTCATAGTTTTGGAATTGGTCAGACATTGAAGTTGGGGAAGCTTGTGTCCGAGTTACCTGGAATGATTGTTCTTTTTGGAATTGAAATCGAAAATATTTCATCTCAATTTGAGATCAGTAAAGATTTGCAAGCAGCGATAGTGAGATTGAGTAATATTATTGAAAAGGAACTTCTAGCTGTCTTATCTGTATAAAGGAGTAATTTTTTAAATGCAACTTTTAAAGCAATTTTATATTTTAATTATTTTTTTTAATGTTGTTGCATGGGGAGTAGCCTTATTATTTTCTTCGAATGAGTTTGTCCAACTAGGTTTTTGTGTTGTTGCCTATACATTGGGATTACGACATGCATTCGACGCAGACCACATTAGCACTATTGATAATCTAACACGTAAGTTAATAGAGGAAAGGAAAAATCCGCAAATGGTGGGATTCTTTTTCTCTTTGGGGCATTCCACAGTTGTCATTATTTTATCATTGTTGGTTGCTATTTTATCAGAAAAAGTTTTCAGTAATTTCGAAATATTTAAAAAAGTGGGTTCTATTATTGGTGGTGGCTTTTCAGTTTTTTTCCTTTCATTGATAAGTTTATTAAATATTTATTTGTTTTTTCAAGTTATAAAAAGAATATATCTCTTGAAGAAAAATAAAGTAATATTGACACAAAGTCATTCACTAGCTATTTCCAACTCCTTCACAAATAAACTATTCCGATACATTAATAAAAATTATCAAATATATTTTGTTGGATTTATCTTTGGACTTGGTTTTGATACTGCGACTGAAATTGCTTTGCTGGGTATGTCAAGCTCACAGACAATTTATGGGATCCATTGGTGGTATATATTGATCTTGCCTATTTTATTTACTTCCGGTATGTGTTTAGTGGACACAACAGTGAGTTTGTTGAGTTTAATTACCTGTCGTTATGCAGTAATTAATCATAAAGTAGGCGGTTATTTTAATTTATTTATTACTTTATTTATTTCATTTACAGGATTAGGTATTGCTACCTGTGAATTTTTTCATGTGTCTACTCTTGGCAAGAATAAGCTTCCTCAGTTGTGGAACAGTGTTGAGTTGGTTATCAATCATTTTGGAGAAGTAGGAATTTTTATTACGTTTGTATTATTAATAAGTTGGATGTCGATGAAATATCTTGTGCGGTCTGTTTGATGTTAGAAAACTGTCTCTTAAAGTAACTAGGAAGAAAGTTTAATCAAGAAGAACAAAATGACTAAAACAGTAATAAACCAATTGGTATTTTTACAGATCTGGATATACCATAAAGATAATCGCAGAATAGGTTGATCATCAATCATTTGTTATCGGTGATGCAATGAGTCAAGATTTATTATTGAAAGATTACCAAGATGTACAAGAAGCTATTGATATGATGTGCGCCAAAGGTGTGCGCAGAGCTCCAATCGTTGATCAACATGATAATATTGTTGGAATTGCAACTGTAGATGATTTGGTTTACTCTTAGCTGACGAATTAGACAGCTTAGCTAGATTGATTCGTAGACGGTTAAATAAATAGAGTCTCAAAAATATAATAAATTTTTAAGAAAATGAACAATATAATTTGTCATATCACTAATAAAATAATAGAAGAAGGACATCGCGGAGATCTTATAAGAAAAGAAATCTTCAGACTCATTCAAAAAGATTATCCCGATTTCAGACAAGACTCCTATATTTCTATTGAAGAGCTTAATCACTATCGAAAAATTTATTTAGCAAGTTTGATCAAAAAGGAAACGCATGAATTAAATGACCTTGAACAAGAAGTGGTGGAGGCTATCTCTATCAATAAAATTCTTTCTAAGGATATTGAAATTGGCTTCGAAAAAGATTTAACTTTTGGGCAAAATCTTGCTGATAAATTTGCTAAATTTGCTGGTAGTTGGACCTTTATCATCTGTTTCTTTTTATTTATCACTTTCTGGGTAGTGGTGAATATTTTGTTATTAACAGTTAAGCCCTTTGATCCGTACCCTTTTATTCTTCTAAATTTAATTTTGTCCTGCTTAGCAGCCATTCAAGCACCAATTATTATCATGAGTCAAAATAGACTAGAAGAAAAAGACCGAAAGAGAGGGGAGCATGATTATAAAGTTAACCTCAAGGCTGAGCTTGAGATTCGTTTATTGGATGAGAAAATGGATCATTTGGTTATGCACCAATATAAAAGAATGCTTGAGGTACAAGAGCTGCAGATGGATTATCTTGAGGATATCTTAAAGCAATTTGAAGTAAATTCATCTATAGGTAATTCTCCTAAAACAAAATAAGAATTTTTCTAAACTTTTAAATAAAACCGAAACGCCAAATGATAAGCTAGTTTCATTTGTTGATTCTCCTTCATTCGAGGAATGCTTGTAGTTCCATTTTTACATGCCAGCTTGCCTAAGTTGTTTATTACATTCTCCACAAATAACTAGCGATGTAATGCCAAATAAGCCCCATGGCGATCAACCCTAAACCTATGCCCCAAATCATTGCAGGTACCCAAAAGGCTAGAAAGAGGCAAGCGATCAATCCTCCTATTGCGAAAGCAGGTGAATAAAGACGATCCTTTTTTGGTAAACGCAATGCTGCAAGATTTGTTATCGAGTAATAGATTAAAACCGTAAAGGCGCTAAATGCCCAGGTCGTTTCAACATTACCAGTCAAGGAGAGTCCGATGATCGCAATTCCCACACCGACAACAGGAGCAGCGGGTGCACGTCCTTTCTCGGAGACTTTGCCAAATAGAGGAGGTAGGTCACCCTTTCGACCCATAGCCAACACAACTCGAGACAGTCCAAGAATAAGATTCAATAATACCCCTAACATCGCTGTGCATGCACCCAGTGCTACAACCGTACTCAGCCCTGGCGTACCTATACCACGTGCAGCGATTTCTAGTGGCGTTGCTCGCCTTTGCGTCACTTGTGCTAGTTGTTCGACACCGACTGCGCCAACAGCAATCAAGCCAACTGCAATGTAAAGAATGCTACTTACTATAAGCGTGGCTATAATAGCGCGCGGGATGAAAATGCTTGGGTTTTTTACCTCCTCACCGAGTGTAGCGATACGTGCGTAACCCGTGTAAGCGACAAACATCAATGCAGTGGCGTAGAAAAAACCTCCAAGACTACCTTTGTTGGGTGAAGGAAAGAAAGGTCTCAGATTTTCTGCCCCGTGATGAAGAAAATCGGGTAACCCAAAGAGCACGAATGCCATGAGAGCTATTAAAGTCACTGATACAATGACAATATTTGTCCAATTAGAGAGCTTTAAACCGCTTAACACTAATAGTGTGAAAATGAAAGCTACAGTGACTGCTATGGGAATGATTGAAACTGAACCAAGCCCCAGTAAATGTAATAAGTAACCAGCAAATCCGAGTGCAGCTGTTGCTGCTGAAGCGGTTTTCGCACATAAGAACATCCAACCTGCTGTGAAACCGAGCCAAGGATGCAGATAACGATAACCGTATTCATATGTGCCACCACTCACTGCATGAGAAGCAGCAAGCTGGGCACTTGAGAAAGCATTGCAGGTTGCCACAATTGCCGCCAAGACTATGGCTAGCAAAACAGAAGGTCCAGCGGCACCTGCAGCTACTCCAATACTAACAAAAACGCCGGTACCTACTATAGAACCCAGCCCCATCATGGTTGCGCCGAATATTCCTAATTCACGCTTTAGTACGTGTTGTTTTGGTCTGCTCTTCATATTCATATTATGATGTTTGTTTCATATTAACTTGCTTAGATCCTTTAAAAAAATACTTTTTATCAAAATAACAAATTTTAAAAGATTAAACTAAGTTTTGTGGTAATAATAAGGAGTTTATATGTCAGAAGAATTTATTGCTGAAGCTACTTTAGGCGAAAAAAATTTAAAAGCTACTATCGAACCTGACCAAAAAATTCATCCATGGCGTATCTGTCCAATTGGAACTCATCTGGTTAAGGAACATGCTTTGCATGTACCACCTAGCAAAAAACATCCGGAAGGACTAACGGTGACCAGACACCAGCATTGTGCAAATAATCCCTCAAAAAAAGATTTATTAACTTTTGAGGAAATTCAGCAGATGTCTGGGCAGCATTTTAGAGATTTGATTGGTCCTCCCAGTTCAGGAATGCTAAAGTTTAAAAATGCCGATAAATTCGATCATTTAATCCGAGGCTGGGTTCATTATTGGAATGATATTTTTAACCCAATTGATCGATTAGATCCAAATTTAATTAAAGCACTTATAGCAACAGAATCTGGATTTGACACAACGGCTCAGAATGTTATCAAAAAAGTTCACGCTCGTGGTCTTATGCAAATTGTTGAAGTAACACACACAGCTATAGGCAACCATAAAGGAGAGTTGAGAAATTATTTAATCCAGGTATCAGTGAATGAATTATTCGATCCATCAGTCGGTATTTGTATAGGTGTGAGATGGTTATTTAGGAAGAAAGAAACTGCATCTCACAAATTACATCGTGATGCAACTTGGTTTGAAGTAGTAGCGGACTATAAAGATTATCTTAATAAGATAATAGATGGGAAAGAATATAATCATAAACCATTGGATGACTTGCTAGATTACTATAGTAAATTGGTGGAGTAACACATGAAAATATGGTTTATTTTTTTTGTTGTGCTTGGTTTTTCTTTTAGTGTTCATGCTTTAGATGGAGCTCTTAAGAAAAAATACGCTCTTTTATTGCTAACAGACGACTATGGAATTTTAAAAGAAGCTGATTTGGCTAGATATCAAAAGAAAATGAAATATGAAAAATTTTCTGCTAAGCATGATGGTCTTGTATACTGGCAATGTTTTCCACGTGACAAAATTGAAATTACACTTAAAGATATGGGTTATACAGCCGAAGAATTTGACAAAACAGATACAATTTCAGATATATTACTTACAGCATATAAAGAACCCGGTGTGAAGCATATTTATGTGATGAGAAGAGCCTATCCTATCAGTGCTTATCATGAAGTCTTTTTGCGTTGGGAAAAATTGATGAAAGGGGAGAAGTATGTTTGCTTAGCTGGTGAGTTTATTAGCCACGATGAGAAAATAAATGATGGAGTAAAGATAGAAGAGAATTATTGGACTTATGACAAAATTAAGACGAAAAAAGGTTCTAATTCCTATTTTGTGGAACATTAATGAAATAATAAAAAGCTCATGCTGGATGACCAATGATGGAAAACTTCCATATGAGCACCAAATCTAATTGGCAAATCTAGATCTGCAGCTAAATCTAGCATTATTGTCTCTGATAATGTCTCAAAAAAATTACATCTCCTAATATCTTGAATGAATCTTTCCTTTGCATGTTCAAATTTAGGAGCACGATAATATTCTTTGCGGAGTTTTTTTGTTTCTTTAGGTCTAGTATCTTGTTCGACAGTCACATTTTTAGCTTTCAATGATCGCCAAACTTCCGCGGGTACCGTTTTCTGGTGCCGACTATCAACTAATGGTGCTGTCCCTGGCAACATAACGGGGCCATTAACAGCTGCAGGCACAAAATTAATTGTAATGACATAGCACTGACCCAAATTGAAATCAATTTATTAGATGAAGTTGTTAAGTATAAAAAGATACCAACAAACGGAAAAAAAATATCTGACTATTTAATCATCATCGCAAAGCCCCTGGATGATTTAGCTGATATTTTATTTGGCGTATAGGTTTTAAAATAAATCCCAATTATCTACTGTGTCAGCAATCAATGATACCACATCCCGATTTAATTTCGGTCTTTCTGAAATAGGATTATAATGGGAGAGTTGTAATAAACAGAGTAAATCCATTAATTTTGCTTGCTTCTTCCATTTAACTGGCAATTGAAAGCCATTGGCTCGTATACCAGCGATGAAACTATTTTCGTAAGAGTCTGGTATTTTATGGCTGTATCTCAATGCCATGCCGATATCGAGCAAATAAGTGCCTGCAAAAGCAAACTCCCAATCAAGAATGGCAGCGATTTTCCACTTGTTATTAATCTGGGTGACTAGTATGTTAGCTGGATCATAATCAGCGTGTGTTAAATTTGCATTATTACTGTCCGGCAACAAAGTTGCATTGTCATTAACAAGATATGAAACAGCACTTAAAAGATTATCGCCTAAACTTTCTTTGATAGTCCTATCTTGTAAAAGGTTTAATACGTATGGAAGATATTGTTCTTCTTGATTAAATGGTTGAATTGTTAATTCCTTTTGAAAAAAACCGCCTTCTGAAAATTTGATTTGTCGCATTATGTCTAGATAATTTCCCATTTCAAAAGCACATGCTATGATAGCTGATTTATTCTTCTTTAAAATAATTTCTCGCATCAATATTCCGTCAACCCATTCCATCACAGAATAAGGATAAGAGAAATTAGTGCATTGATCATTAGAATAAAAATGTGCAGGAACAGGGATTTTATCGGCAACTAGTTTATGAATAGCAATTTCACGAGCAAGTGCAGATTTTTCTCGCATATAAATACGGATAACAACGGGTGAACGATTATTTTTAAACGACACCTTATAATTGGTGTTTGCACAACCTTCAGATAATAGAACTAGTTTATCAATCATATCATTAGTGTATGGAGCGAGTAGATGGATTGCAGTACTGACATCTAAATCAATATGTGCCTTAAAACGCTCCCAATGACTTTTAAGAATCGGTGTGTCCATTATTTTGCTGTTCTTAAACTTGTGAAAGAAAAATTAATTTTTAGAGAAGAAAGTTCTCGCTTTATTCTTTCAAACCGCCGTTTTGCTTGATGGTGCAGCTTATCTGTTTTGGTCAAAATTAGTTTATGTGGCGATCCGGTACGTTCTGTTTGATGTGTGACTGCGATTCCAAGATCATCAATGATACCGTGAATATGAGCGCGCCGATCTTGATTTAAAGGCCATATTTTATTTCTTTGATCACTCGAATATAAAAATTCTGTAAGAACAGCACAATCTTGGCAATTACATGGTAGTTTTTCTTTTATTGACCAGTCATCTTCATGGCGCAGGCCTCGGTTATGCTCTTTCTCCAGCGATTCTAGAATGTAGTTGAACAATTTAGGATATTGCCGTTGCTTCAGGTCATCTTTTCCTTTAAAACAATTCAGTACATTAATTAAATCAAGCGCCGGATACAATTCGCTCTCTGTTATGATGTAGTTGATTCCAGCAATTTGCATTACAGTATTATTAACAACGTCACATGCATTAATGAAATCGATAATTTCATTGATTCGTTCGGCAGTTCCCTTGAGCAACTCCACGCGACTCATTGATTGTTTGCAGTCCTTATTATTTCCTTTTATCTGCTGTAATTGATAGGTAAGTAGCCAATCCGTTAAGGGTTGATGGTGATCATTATTGCTAGACAAATTAACGATTGTCTGAAATAAGTTTTCACATTGAGTAGGACTATTCCAATGGTTTTTAGAGCTTGTCCACAATTTGAAGGTGTCAAGACACCATGAGCTTCCATATGCTTTTTGTAAGGAGGGTATAATTGAAGCTGTTTTGGGAGATAACACTTCAATATCAAAATGTTCAATTATGGCTTTTGCTAGCTGTGAGTCATTAATGTATAACGCCAGCTTAAAAAGAGCTGCAATCAGTGAAGGTTCACGATTTCCTCGCAGGCACGACCAGTAGGGCAGCAAACTAGTAATGATTTCGTGAACTTGCTTCACATAAGCACGCTTTTGCGATAGTTTCTGCAATTGCTTGATAACATGATTTGGGTCAATGATAAAAAGCATAGGATAATGATCTTGCTTACGCCAAAGAATGATGGCAGCTCTGTGATACCAACGATCCATTTCTGAGTCTTGATGAGGAGCGAAAAACTGCCCAGGCTCATAGATCAGAAGATTATGAAGGTCTGCTTTTAGTAAGGCACTTTCTGGTAATCCTAGATCTACTTTGAGTAAATTCAGGAGAGAATTGAAGACCTGTTTCCAGGAGCGATCTATTTTTATCTTGTTATTTGGGATTTCCCATGCATGACGCACCTTCTCGTCTAGAATAGTTTGATCACGCCAACCAAACTTTGCAGGTTTGGCATGCTTAATCAGATTGTTTGAATTTCGTGCGCTAAGCGGTAATTTTAACTGGCCAAACCCTTTGATTTCTAATTGTAATTGGTCAATTGATACTGATCTTTTGGCCCAAAAAGAGCCATGTGTCTGAATTTTTTGAAGTGATGCTATGATATCTTCCATGACGCTTGCTCCTGGGTGCCTAACTCTGTCATAAATGTGCAAGTTTTGAATATTTAGATAGCTTAAGCAAGGTATTTGATATGACTAAACTAAATTATCGATCGATTGTGGATTACAGGTCTAAGTGATTGAGAGAGCTGCTTGTATAAAAGGGGAAGAATGGGGATTGTCAGAGAGTTTTGAACTCCAGGATTTGAGCTTGTGGGTATTATTGAAGTAGATGGCAAGCCATTTATTTTTCCAAAATTTTTCCAAACTAAAATTGTCTGCGTCGCTCTTGTTTGTAGCCACCTGATTTTAAAGCTGAATTTGGTGGGCCCGCTTGGACTCGAACCAAGGACCAAGGGATTATGAGTTCCAAAAATATTGTTTCTGTGGAATTCTATATTTTTCTATTTATTTCTAAAAAATGTTTACAATCAGTTATCTAATACATATAATCCCTCCCAATTATTTCTATCTATTTCTATATAATCCTTCTACATAGCTTCTACATAAGAATGGAGAACAAATGAAGCTAACTAAAGCATTTGTTGATAAAGCGCAACCGCCTAAAGAAAAAGACCAAATTTTTTACCGAGATGGGGAGCTGAAAGGTTTCGCATTACGCGTTACGGCAAGTGGTGTTAAGAGTTTTGTTGTTGAAACATTGATTGGTAACAAAGTGCGTCGGATGACGATTGGCCGTTATGGCAAGCTCACTACTGAGCAAGCACGAGTTGAGGCTAAAAAACTTTTAGGCAAAATTGCTTCTGGGATCGATCCTATTGCTGAACGTCAGCAGGCCAGAGCAAAATCGGTGACTTTGAAGGAAGTATTTGAGGATTATCTTAAAGCTCGAAAAGGTTTGAAGCCTACTACGGTATTTGATTATCAGCGGGTTATGAGAGAATCATTTGCAAATTGGCAAAATAAACCTCTGCTCGACATTACTAAAGATTTGGTTGCCAGACGCCATAGCAAATTAGGCGAGAATAGTCAGGCGCGCGCTAATTTATCGATGCGTGTGTTGCGAGCTTTATTTAATTTTGCGATGACTCAGTATGAAGATGCTCAGGGATGGTCACTTATTACGGATAATCCTGTTAGAAGGTTATCGCAATCACGCGCTTGGTATCGTGTCGAGCATCGTCAGAATTATATTAAACCGCATGAATTAGCACCTTGGTATGAGGGTGTGCAAAATCTTAAAAATGAAACTCTGCGTGATTATTTGTTATTGCTGGTTTTTACGGGATTACGACGGCAGGAAGGCGCGCAGCTTAAGTGGAGTCAAGTTGATTTAAGGGCGAGGACATTAACTATTGTTGACACTAAGAATCATGAATCGCATACGTTGCCGGTTTCTGATTATCTTTTTGAGTTATTAAGCAGACGAAAAGAAGTGGCGACTAGCCAGTTTGTTTTTCCTGGAGGAGGTGTCGGTGGTTACATCGTTGAACCCCGCAAACAGATGGACAAGGTAATCCAAACCTCTGGAATTTCTTTTATCCTTCATGATCTACGCCGCACCTTTATTACGATTGCTGAGAGCTTAGACATTTCGGCCTATGCGGTTAAACGTTTAGCTAACCATAAAATGAAACAAGATATCACTTCTAGTTACATTGTTACCGATGTTGAACGATTGCGAAAACCTATGCAGCAGATAACTGATTATTTGTTGAAGTGTATGGGTGTGCAGAAATCTGCAGAGATAATAACAATAAAACAATATGAAAAAGGAGTTGCTCATGGGGAAACAGCTTGAGAAAAAAGCATCATCACTAGATCTGGATAAGAATTATAAGGATTTCTTAGGTGGTATAAAAGAACGCTTAAAAACAGCTCAAATACGTGCAGCGCTGGCAGCGAACAGTGAGCTTATTAAGTTCTATTGGGAGCTTGGCACCGATTTAATAGAGAAGCAAAAAGCTCTAAAGTGGGGGGTACATTTTTTAGAGCAGTTTTCTCATGATATGAGGCTGGCTTTTCCCGAAATGCAGGGGTTTTCCGTCCGTAACCTGCAAAGAATGAAGCAGTTCGCCACTCTTTATCCCAATCTATCAATTACGACACAAGCTGTGTCGCAATTACCTTGGGGACATATTACGCGGCTAATGCAGATGGTCAAAGATGATTTACAAAGAGAATGGTATGCGCAACAAGCTATTAAAAATGGCTGGTCCCGAACAATATTGGAAATGCAGGTTGAAAGTGGTTTGTATGAACGCCAGGGAATTTTAACAAAGAAAATATCAAATTATCACCTGCACTTACCGCCTCCACAATCTGATTTAGCAAATGAAATTTTGAAAGACCCTTATAATTTCGATTTTCTTACTATTCACGGTCAAGCCTATGAAAGATCAGTCGAAGAAGGGTTAATCGCACATATACGTGATTTCTTGCTGGAGTTAGGTCAAGGGTTTGCATTTGTCGGCTCACAAGTGCCACTGACATTTGATGATCAAGAATTTTTTGTCGATTTACTTTTTTACCACTTAAATTTGCGCTGTTTTGTTGTTATTGAGCTCAAAGCAACAAAATTCAAACCTGAACATACAGGTCAACTCGGATTTTATCTTGCTGCTGTGGATGATTTGTTACGAAAGGAGGGTGATAACCAAACAATTGGAATACTGTTATGTAAATCGAAGAATAAAGTTATTGCTGAATATGCACTACGAAATATAAAAGCTCCTATTGGTGTTTCCGAATATACCTTAGCAAAAGCATTACCTAAGGAGCTCAAGACAAAGTTGCCGACAATTGAGCAGCTAGAGGCAGAGCTTAATAAGACTAATAGTGAAGACTCATACTAAGTAAGGATATTGATGAAGCAGCCGAATGAACTTAGTAAAAAAATATCAAAAATTAATAATAATAAAACAAAATATGCTGAAGAGGTATTAAAGATCCTATACCCTTACGCTAAAAATTATCTCTTATTATGGATTGAATCCGGCTTATACCCTTTGCACTTAAGTGAGACTAAGTCTGTTTCAGATAAAACATTCTCTGAATGCCAAGCTATTTTTAACGAAATTAATAAAGATCTATTTTCTAGTTGGATTAATAAAGCTACTAACTTTAAAGAAGCGAAGGAGAGGTTGGTTAAAAAGAAATTACTAGCTGGGAAATTACCTGAGGCCATACAAAATAATATATTTTTTTATACTAAGCAGTACGCACTTGAGATTATTACAGCAACAGCGATTTGTTGGTGTTGCTGTGTTGACGATTTAAATCAAGTTGTTTTTGTGGCTGTTGATTCACAAAAGTTTATAGATAAGCATAAAACCGATTTATTAATGCTAAGCCGCAATTTTGAGCTTGAATCGGACGGGGCCTTGTTTCGTGATCTCGTAGACAAATTAAATAATAAAGGAAGTATTTATAATTCAGGAAAACCCTATTCGTATCTATTAAGAGACCACCTGACGAAAAGAATTATGCAGTCTATGTTTGTTTTTTTTGGAAATGAAATTAATTGTAATATTGTAACTAACATTGCATTAGACATCACAGGAATATTTTTTTATCAGACAAAGCAAAAGCATGATGCAAATAAAATGGCCGAACTCATTAAAAATAATTGTATTAAAGAGTCAGCATCTCAAAGAAAGAGCTTCTTAGATATACCTGAGAGTCACATAGATCTATTTAGCGGCTGGACTGCTTAAAAAAGGCTAATCCAGCCGGCACTACATTGCATTTTCTTTCCATTACGATCTCTCTCGAATAACTTTTAATCGAGAAGAGGTAATTGTAATGAGTACTAATAGCGAATTCTCTAAACAACTCCTACAGAATGCGGGCTCAGAAGAAGAACTGAGGTTTTATAATATTTCAAACCAAAAAATGCGTTTCTCTAAGCATGTGAAAGCTGATTTTGAGGCTATTCAATTATTTTGGATGGCCTCATTGGAAGCGTATTTTAATCAGGAAGTCATAGCCTTGATTACTGGCAGGAGTGTTAAAACCTTAGAATGCTATCGCTGGAAGAAAAGTGATATTCCATTTAGAAAAGTAGGAGGACGCGTTCTTTATCAAAAAAAAGATGTAATTGAATGGTTAGAAAGCCATCAGTTGGTTACTTCCACAAGTGCATATAGCCGGGAGGTGAACAATGGTTAGTATCAATCAGGCGCCGCTGCAAACGGCGCTTAACAAATCAATCAAAAATGATTCTACGCTAAAATCAATTACATCGAAAGCTCAAGACCGCTGGGAGAAAATATTAAGTTTCAGTGGAATCAATAATTCATTATTAAAAAAAGAAACTAGTACTTGCCCAATTTGGTGTGGTCTTAATTGTTTTAGATTTATCGATAATGGTTTTGGTTCTTTCATCTGTTATTGGTGCGAGTCTGGCGACGGCCTTAGGCTTTTACAGCTTTATAGAAAATGTGATTTAGCAACTGCATTTGCGATGGTTTCAAAAGCGCTATGTAATCCAATCAAACGAAATATCACGAGTTCAAAGCATATTAGCAGTTACCTAAATATTCAGAAGGCTAACCAACCTAATAACATATCGAAAAATGATCTGGGCAAACGTAGAAAGTCACTAAATCTTATATGGAACCAAGGAAAGCCAATATCTATTGGTGATCCGATAGATCATTACTTAAGATTACAGGGCATCAAATTGGATACATTTCCATCCATATTACGTTTTCACCCACAATTATCCTATTATGGTGACCATCATGTTCTTGTAGGAGCATTTCCAGCCATAGTTACCCTTGTTCAGGATAAAGATAACAAGTGCGTCACAATACACCGCACTTACTTAGGAAGTGGCTGTCTTGCAAAAGTTCATCAACCAAGAAAGCTCATGGCACCTATAATTCCCGGATCTACTGTTGGAGCCACAATTAAATTGTACGGTCCTAATCAAGGTAAACTTGCACTGACCGCTGGAATAGAAAGAGCACTGGCCTTTTTTAACTCAACTCAAACTCCAGTGTGGGCCGCATTAAGCGAAGAAGGAATGGATAGAATTTTACTACCAAAAGAAGTAAACGAAGTTTTGCTAGTAGTAAGTGAAGATAATTGGAAGAGCCAAAGAGCTATTAATTTATTACATAAAAGGCTTATAAGTGAAGGGCGAAAAGTTAAGAAGATAAAGCCTAAAAGAGCAGAGCAATTGATAGAGCTCTTACCGGAGGTAGGGCTATGATGCATAATAAGGAAAATACTAATAATTTTTATCTTGAATCACTTCCAACCTTAATAACTTTGGATTTAAAAAGTTTTCTTGAAATGGAATTACCACCTCGAGAATTAATTCTGAGTCCTTGGCTACCAAAAGCAGGGCTTTGTATGATTCATGCTTACCGTGGCATTGGAAAAACCCACATGTCGCTTGGAGTGGCATATGCCGTTGCCACAGGCGGTGAATTTTTAGGATGGAAAGCGCTAATTCCCAGGAAGATTCTATTTGTGGATGGTGAAATGCCAGCCTCTACACTACAAGAGCGTCTCAAACTTATTACCAAAATGTCAGGTGATTTATCTATACCTGAAAACCTAATGATAATTACTCCTGATCTGCAACCCGAAGGTATGCCTGATATTGCAACAGAGGAAGGGCAACTTTTATTAAATCGATCTATATCGGATGATGTGGACTTGGTCATCCTAGATAATATGTCTTGCTTAGCCTCAAGTATAAAAGAAAATGATGCCGCCGATTGGTCCCTGATACAGACATGGATACTCAGAATGCGAGCGCGAGGAAAATCTGTTCTCATGATTCATCATTCTGGAAAAACTGGTCTTCAGCGTGGTACTTCAAGAAAAGAAGATGTTCTTGATACAGTTATTACTTTGCAACGACCCAATGATTACGATCCTAGTCAAGGCGCAAGGTTTCTGGTCAAGTTTGAAAAGGCGAGAGGTTTTTATGGGGATGATGCCAGAGAGTTTGAGGCACAATTAATTGATGATAACGGGAAAAGCAATTGGCAAACTAGAGCACTAGAAGAAAGCAATTACATGAAAACTTATAAATTTTTGAATGAGGGACGTAAACAAAAGGAAATTGCATCCGAATTAAACCTTAACAAGGGAACTATTTCTCGTTATGTGCAGCGTGCAACACAAGAAGGAAAAATTGAAAAAAAGCAAAATAATAAGTTGCATGGTTGCTCTACTAAGTAAAGCAACTATGCAACTAATAGGCGAAATGACAACTCTACCAGCAACTAATTACGCAACCATGAAATAAACTGACTATTTATAGCGAACTTGATACCGAAAAATGCAACTGATGCTGCAACTTTAAAGACAACTAATCAGTTGTATTGTGTAATAAAAATAATTTCGGGTGAGAGGTACCTATTCTGAACATAAATAAAGGATTAAATTATTTTTTAAATCTTTATTGATAATAAACGCAACATAAGAAAGTTAAGTAAATAATTTTTTATCGACTTAGCATCACTGCTATCTATAGCGTTTCAGCTATCAGGAAAATTTATGGGGGGATTATGCATAAAAAGCCATCTGAAAAAATGAAAGAATTAAAAAATACTGCCATCTCCAGAACAAAGGTTTTCACGAATAGTATCAAAATGGCAGCTCTTACTATAAATGATATTGTGGGGCAGATGGATGTTGGTGAGGTCGATGTTAAAACTCTTCATGAGCAGATTGATGCACAAGTTAGTGAATCATTAAAGGGAGATACTTGTGGTTATGAGGTAATGTTATGTGCTCAGGCTAAGTCACTTGATACTCTTTTTAATCACATGGTCAGCCGCGCTCTTGGTTCAAAAAATGTTGAGATGTTTAGAGCTTATATGGAAATTGCTTTTAAGGCACAAAACCAAGGCCGAAAAACTATTCTGGGTATAAATTCGCTTAAAAATCCTGTGCAACAGACTATCGTGAGACAACAGAATGTAGCACTGACGCAGCAGGTGAACAATGCGAAAGCGATGAATTTTAGGAAAAAAAATCTCAAAAACGAACTGATAAGGAAGGAGAAGTATGAGGCAATGGACTTTGGAGGAACGCTTAAAACAGGCTCAGTTAATCAGGATCCAGAAACCGTGGAGATGGTCTACAGGTCCAAAGACACTTCATGGTAAAGCCTCCAGCCGGACCAATGCATGCAAGGATGGCATGTATAATAAGAACATGAGAAGTGTCGGGCTCTTTATTTCAGAGTGTCGGAAATCATTAAATAAAATTTAGAGTTAGAGAATATGTAACAGCTAGAGTTCTTCTGGTGTTGCTGTGCTACCTGCTAAGATACCGCCATCAATATTTAATTCTACACCAGTAACGTAGGTAGACTCATCCGAAGCCAAATATAAAGCTGCATAGGCAACATCTAAGGCAGTTCCCATTTTTCCAAGTGGTATTTCAGAAGAGATTTTTTTAATCATATTTTCTCTGTCTATACCTTTGCCAAGCATAGGATCCCACATGGGTGTTAATATCGCTCCAGGATGAATAGAATTACACCGGATATTATATTGCATTTCTGCACAGTAAAGCGCGACGGATTTAGTATGATTTCTAGCTGCTGCTTTACTTGCAGCATAAGCAACCATATGTGGGATGCCTACAAGTCCTGAGCGCGAAGATATGTTAACTATACTGCCTGATTTATTTGATTTCATTAATTGAATTGCGTATTTACATCCAAGAGCAACACCATCTGAATTGACGGCCATAACTTTGTGCCAACTCTCAAGATCAAAATTTTCTGCATTATGGGGTCCCTTTGTTTGTGTAAATCCACCAATGCCAGCATTATTAACCAGGATGTCTAGTTTGCCGAATTTTTCTTTTATGTATTCAAATGCTGTAATCCAATCATTTTCCTTACTGACATCTAAATGGATATATGTAGCACCTGTTCCAAGATCATTAGCAATCTTAGAACCTGACTTATCTGCAATATCACTTAGAATAACCAGTGCATCTTCTGAATGAAATAACCTCGCAATAGCTTTGCCGATCCCACTCGCTGCTCCAGTTATTAAACAAGTTTTATTCGACAATCTTTTCACTGATGACCCCATTATAAAAAATTAGCCACGATTTAATGTAATCTAGATTCATATTCTTGAAACTGATATTTGATTGCTGCAATTAGAGACATCAAATCTGGGATAACACCTAGTGCAAAATTATTCATTACATTATTAAAACTAAAATTATTTGGCTAGCCCCAAAGCAAAACTAATTTACTCCGGGTGATGGTACTTATCCTCATTAATAACTTTGAAACCGCGCCAACCCCAGTAAACTCTATGATACTGAATAAGACCATCTTTAATTTCCATAACCTCAACGAAATCCATTTGCTCTCCCTGGGGTGTCTGTCTCGGATATTCGAAAATGAGAGTTTTGCCATCTGTAAAAAAATTCTGCTTAAAATATTTGCGTGTAGGTGGCTTACGTTTAGAAACTATCTCTAATAATTTTCTGAGTTCGTTTCTGCCCTTGCAGATACCAGTATCAGTTTCTAATAGATGTGGTATTAACGGACTTTCAATGATTGCATCAGGAGCATATAGCTTTAGTAAGGCTTCCACATCGTTCTTTGCAAGAGCTGTGTCCCATTCGTGGTAAATTTTCTCAGCAGTTTCTTTAAGAATTTGATGATTTTCAAAGACTTCTCTATCCATACAACGCCTCTTTAAATTTGACTATATAAATAATCATAAGCTAGGTTTTTCTTTTTTTGTAATATCAAGCAGTTTAAAAGAAGGATTTTTGAGAATTATCGTTTTAGGATTAGAGTTCTATGTAGGTAGAAAGTTCTCCTTTTTTAGGGGAAGAGCCCTAATCCTTCTACATAGCTTCTACATGGATTTTTCCAAAATTCCCAACTCCATCCTAAGTCATTGAAAATACTGGTGGGCCCGCTTGGACTCGAACCAAGGACCAAGGGATTATGAGTCCCCTGCTCTAACCAGCTGAGCTACGGGCCCGGTGAAGGGGTAGAATAATAACGTATTGTTTTGGCGAGGTAAATAGGGGTGTTAATTTGCAAATTTTCGGTGAGGAACGAAGGCGCTTTTAATCCTTGCTTTCGGTCTTAAGTTTTCCGCTCGAATGCTGTATAGTGCTTTTGGTTAGAAAAGGAAGCTAAAAATGTATGATAAATTGGATTACTTAAAAGCTAAACTTCTTACAGTGCCCAAAGATATAACCTCCGCTCTTAAAGAGGATGCAGCAACACAGATTGAGTCGGAATTAGAATATCTGGCTGCTAATAAGACAGATGAAGTTGTTAAAATTAACGTTTTATTGGCACTGCTTTTATTGGCTCATCAGCTTGAGATGAAGAAAATAGCCTTCTCAGAAGTGATTAAAGAACAAATAAAAGATCAATTTCAAGACATGGCGTCTCATGTTGATCTTCGCAATTGGATTGTGCAAACAATGCAGGGTATTCCCGAAATCCAGTGCAAACCTGAAGCAAATATTTCCAATCAAATAGCCGTAGATAAGCTGAAGCAACAGCTATCGGACTTCAAAACTTGTGTCAATTCAATCGTGGGTCAAGAGCTAGTTGAAGCGTCTAAGAATAAAACCCCCGCCAACCTACTGGATATTCTACTTCTTACAGCGCTGGCAAAGCAGCGTATCGTAAATTTTAATGATAAATCTGTTCAAGATGATTTCCGTTCTTTTTCCAGGTGTATGCAAAGTATGACCCGTGAAAAGAAAATGCAAAAACTGGGCAATATAGCGTCAGCGATCTGTTATACATGCGCTCTTATAGGTGTGATTATCATTGTTGCAGGCGTAAGTATACCCACCGGTGGAATGGGTGGGCTTTTAGCCGTATCGATTGTAGCTGGGCTTGTGTCTGCATATGCTGAGCACACAGCAAACGCAAGAAGCGTCAACAAAAAAGCACGTGGCATTGAGGAATCGGTTAACTACTGTGTGGAGTCTGGAGCTGAATTAATGCCTGTACATCTAGGGCTGCCTATTCCGTAATTATGCGGTGCCTAAATTTTGTTCAGTAAGAAGTTGCTGCGTTTGTCTCATGTAATAACTAACTTTAGAAATGCTTGTAATCCACCATCTAGCCACGCAATTCACTTTTGCTCATTTTAGGCGCCAAAGAGGACATTTCTTGAATCTTTGCTTTCGATCTTAATTTTTTGGCTAAAATGCTGTATAGTGCTTATGGTTTGAAAGAAGAAAGGTAAGAAAATGGATGAAAAATTTACACTTAATACCCATAACCTCCCTTCTTAAAAGAAATACAGAACACCAACAAAGTAGCCTTGATGTAGCAAAGCGAAATCAAGGTTTTTAGCGATTTGAGCCACTGGTACGAGACAAAACGCAAAATCCATTCGCCATCTCCGACTGATCGCTGGATCCCGCGATCAAGTCGCAAGACGACGACTGAGGGAACTACGGGACGGCTCTTAGAAGCAGACTTTAAGAAAATATTAATATTCAAACAGTAGACTGAATACTTTTGTCATTTAAAAGTGACCCGGGGTTTGTTAGATCAAATCAAGTTCAATAGAGGAAGACATGGTAGGTGTCGCGCTTCCCCTTAAATTGCAACGAGGAAAATAACATCATGAGCCTAAGAAGATATCTGAATTTAGATTTTGGAATTCCCAATTTAATACCCGAATGGAAAAAGCTATTCTCTAAACAATACCTTCTTGATGATATTAACGCAGGCCTCACAGTTGCTTGTGTCGCCATTCCACTTTCTCTTGCGATTGCTTTGGCGTCAGGTGTTTCCCCTGCTGTAGGTTTGGTCACTGCCATAATTGGGGGTATCGTTTGTGCTTTATTTGGAGGTACCCCATTAGCAGTGAGTGGTCCTGCGGCAGCGATGACTATTCTAATCGCGAATAGTGTGGAAAAGTTTGGTGTCAAAGGTCTCGTGTTTATCTGTTTAGTGATTGGGTTGATGCAGCTTCTGAGCGGAGTTCTTAGGCTGGGAAGATTGAGTCGTTTTGTCCCCCTTCCTGTAATCGCTGCCTTTACTTCCGGTATCGGCGTTATCATTATTATTGGCCAATTGCCCCGGATTTTTGGATTAAGTCAGCCTGCTACGGCGAGCATTTTTAGTGTTATTAGTCATCTTTGGCAGTATTTGTCCTCGATTCAACCAGTAGCGTTGATTGTGGTAGCGGTTACTATCACTATAATTCGTTTATTGCCAAAGGTCTTGCCAAAAATCCCTGCGGCCATTATCGCTGTGATAGCAGCTACAAGTATAGTGCACCTCTTTTCTCTATCTGGGCTTCCCGTTATCGGAGACATACCCCGTACCTTACCTATGCCTAAATTACCTTCCATGGCGATAAGTTCCATGGGTGAACTGATGCTAACAACATTTACTATTTATATGCTGGCGTGTCTTGAGACCCTGCTGTCCTCTAGCGCCATTGATAAACTCATTAAGGTAGAGAAGCATGACCCAGATCAAGAATTGATAGGGCAAGGCTTAGGTAACATTGTATCCTCTCTTTTTGGTGGCATCCCGCTGACTGGCGTAATCGCGCGGTCAGCAGTGAATGTTAAGTCAGGCGCAAAGACCAGACGAGCAAGCATTATTCATTCTATTGTCCTATTATTAGCAGTTTTTTTTGCAGCACCACTTATTGCGATGATCCCTATTGCAGCATTAGCAGGGGTATTAGTATCGGTCGCATTCTCGATGATCAATTATCAAGAGTTCCGCAATTTATTACGCACTTCTCATAGTGAGGCCGCTATTTATGCGGTGACCTTCTTAATGATTATCTTTGTGGATCTTACCGCGGGTATTCAGGTCGGTATTCTTGCCGCTTGTTTGATTATCTTAGTGCGGGCTTCAAAAAACCATATGCATATTTCTTCTCATTCTAAAGATGCGGTGCGCTTATCACTCCATGGACCTCTCACATTCTTATCAATGACTAAGGTCTCAGAACTGGAGAAAAATTTGCAAGATGAATCCCCCTCAAAACCGATCATTTTAGATCTGTCGGATGTAACAGATTTAGATAGCTCAGGGGCTTCCGCTATCATCGACTTTGTAAATAACTTTCATAATCGCGACTTCAATGTCTTCCTCAAAGGTTTACCACGACGATTTGAATCGCTCTTCATGGTGTGTGAAGGAGAGAAAATATTTGAGGAATGTTACATTTCGTCAGAAAGTGAATTAAAAGATAAATTATCATTAAAATCCTTTCATGGACGCTTATTGCATGGGGTGCAGAAGTTTCATGCGGATATAGAAGGGGCGGACAAACGGCTATACGAACATATTGCCAACCGGCAAGATCCGCATACTTTATTTATCACTTGTTCTGATAGTCGCATTTTAACATCCATGATCACTCAATCTGATCCAGGAGAATTATTTATCGTTCGAAATGTGGGTAATTTTATTCCTCCCTATAACCCGGAGGAGCTGCACAGTGAAGTGGCTGCGCTTGAGTTTGCCCTCACCCAACTTGATATCAGAGAGATTGTAATCTGTGGTCACAGTAACTGTGGCGCCATGAAAGCGGCTAGCGAAGGCAATCTAAATTTACCTGCACAGTTAACGGGTTGGGTAGATAGGATCAAGAGTCAGTTAAATTTAAGCATTAAAGATGTTAACGAACTCGCTAAACAGAATGTAATGAATCAAATCGGTAACTTAAAACAATACTCATTAGTTAAACAAAAACTGGAAAAGAAATCTCTTAACATTCATGGTTGGTTTATTGATTTAGAGCAACATGTGATTTTTGAATGGAATGAGCGTGTTAAAAGCTTCACAGCGATTGGTGCTGAGGGGACTGCGATGCCAAAACTATTAAATGCAGACAAGGAAACAGTCGAGGTATTTAATTAATGTCACTTTGAATGATAGCCCGGACTTAGCTTGTCCGGGCTATCACCTGAAACTACTCTTCTACGTCTAAGAAACTACGTAATTTTTCTGATCGGCTAGGATGGCGTAATTTACGTAATGCTTTCGCTTCAATTTGTCGTATACGCTCACGGGTAACATCGAATTGTTTGCCCACTTCTTCGAGCGTATGGTCAGTATTCATATCAATACCAAAGCGCATCCGTAATACTTTGGCTTCGCGAGGGGTAAGACTGGAAAGTACCGTCTTGGTGGCCTCTCTGAGGCCCTCAATCGTAGCAGCATCAATCGGAGATAACATTGTGGTATCTTCAATGAAGTCACCGAGATGCGAGTCGTCATCATCGCCTATCGGCGTTTCTAACGAAACGGGTTCTTTCAATTTTAGAACCTTGCGTATTTTATCTTCACTCATGTCCATAAACTTGCTCAGTTCTTCTGGACTGGGTTCTATTCCGGTTTCTTGCAGTATTTGACGAGATATACGATTGAGCTTATTGATAGTTTCAATCATATGCACAGGAATTCGAATAGTCCTGGCTTGGTCAGCAATCGAACGGGTAATGGCTTGACGTATCCACCAGGTTGCATAGGTAGAAAACTTATAGCCACGGCGATATTCAAATTTATCCACCGCTTTCATAAGACCAATATTACCTTCTTGGATTAGATCCAGAAATTGAAGGCCACGGTTGGTGTACTTTTTCGCAATAGAAATAACTAAACGTAAATTTGCCTCAATCATTTCTTTTTTGGCGCGCCGGGCTTTGGCTTCACCAATAGACATGCGGCGATTGACTTCTTTGATATCTGGAATA
Organism: Gammaproteobacteria bacterium; assembly: GCA_013697705.1. Taxonomy (NCBI): domain Bacteria; kingdom Pseudomonadati; phylum Pseudomonadota; class Gammaproteobacteria; species Gammaproteobacteria bacterium. The sequence continues at coordinate 57,053 of JACCWJ010000005.1, forward strand.
GTGAGCTTGTATTCTTTTTCAATAATAATAAGTTTTTTTTGCAGCCTTAAAATTTCGGTTTCATGAGCACGCAAAATCTTCTCTTTATCTTTGTGCTTAGTAATATAACTTTCAAACCACTCAAGATTGGTCTCGTTATTAATGTAAGAATCTAGAAAATTAGCTTTAGGGGTTTTGGCTTTATCAACGCACAATTTTACAATGATACGTTCTTGTTCCTGCACCTCTACCAACATTTCCCGTAACTTACGCGATAACTTATTGAATTGTTTAGGAGACAATTTGAAATGAATAAAGAGATCTGTTAAATTTTCTTGGATCTTTAACGCTTTGGCGCTGTGTTTGCCGTGTTTTGCTGCGGTAGTGCAGAAAGAATTATAAACCGAGCGTAATTCCTCGAAACGCTGTTTTGCAATGAGGGGATCTGGACCACTGTCCATGATGTCGGCGCCTTCGGTCGTTTCTTCATCCTCTTCTTCATCACCTTTAGGCTTAGCGGCCTCGAATTCTTCTTCCTCTTCGGTTTCTTCACCCGTTTTGGCTTCGGTTCCATCGCCTTCTTCATCACCTTCAGGTGCTAAGGCTATTTCTTCAGGAATTTCTTCGTCTAACTTTTTCTTTTTCTTGCCTGTCCCTGTGGTAGGTGCAGCAGGTTCTTCAAATTCTAAATCTCCTTCAAGATCTGCAAATTCTGGTTCAACTGGAATTTCCACTTCTTGTTCAACAATTTGGGCTTCATCAACGTCATCATCGATAAAACCGGTGATGATATCAGTAAGACGTTTTTCACCCGTTTCCACTTTGTCGTATTGCGATAAAATTGAAGCAATGACTTCTGGATATTGTGAAAGCGCGGTTAATACGAGCTTTAAACCTTCTTCAATGCGTTTAGCAATCGCTATCTCGCCTTGGCGGGTGAGTAATTCAACGCTGCCCATTTCGCGCATATACATGCGAACGGGATCAGTAGTGCGTCCAAATTCGCCGCTATCAATAGAAACGAAGGCAGCAACAGCTTCCTCAGCCTCATCTTCATCAATAAGAGCGACATTTTCAGGAAGGAGGGGTGAATCTTCATCGGGCGCTGTTTCGCAGATGGTAATCCCCATTTCATGGATTCTGCTGTAAAGGATTTCTACTTGTTCAGCGTCTTCAAGAATTTCTTCGGGAATTTTATCTTTGATTTCATCATAAGTTAAAAAACCGAAGGGCTTTCTTTGCAAGCCTATCTTGAGAAGTTCTTGAAATTCATCGTATTTATCTTGCTCAATGACCATGCTGTCTCCGTAGTACCAGTTAATGAAGTTATTAACCGTATAGGCGAAAAAAAATATTCAGCCACAGAGAGAAATACTCACTCTGTGCCACCTTTCCACGAAAAAAATTTCCTTTAGGCGCCGATAAATCGGCTTAAAAAATAGGCACGAACGTATAGCTGCTAAGCACTTTCGATAGCCTCAGCCACTCACATCCGTGTAAATGACGTTTTGGTAGCCAAAACATTGTATATTAGCAGTTAATTTTTATATTGCCAGTTTATCCCTCAAATCCTTTCTATTAGATAAGATTAAAACAGCTTATTGCGCTAATTTAGTCACTCCGCCATCGCTCGCGACCCGGTCGCGGGAGAGGGGGAATGCAGGACTGTCCCTGGTTAACCTAATAAAAGCTTTTGTAAAAGTTGCTTTTCTTCCTGTGTTAATCCTTCCTTCTTACCTTTTGCTAACAAAATTTGGATGTGCTGTTCAATGCCATTTTTAATAATTCTGGCAACAGCGCCTTGTAGTTCATCTTGCCAACCCTCATCGGGAGTGAGGATGTCCTGTGAGGCAAGTTCTATCACTAGCGGCTTTTGCTCTTCATCTTGCAAATGTTCTAACAAAGAGCCGGTTGTTGCAGGAGAATTTTGCTGAATAATCTGGATCACTTTTTGGAGTAAGTCCATTCCCTCCAGTTTAATAGTAAAAAAGTTCTGTGGGATTTCCAGGTTTTTGCCTAAAAGGGGACGCTGTAAAATGATGCTGAGGGCGAGTTTAAGCGGAGCATAAAGTTTTTTTGTGGGTGGTAGCAAGGCACGTGTTTTTCTAGGCGTTTCTGGCTCTGGATTTAATAGTGAGGCTATTTTTTCAAGGTTCAGACCGACCAGTTTAGATAAACGATCATACATCAATTCTTGAAAAACGCCCTTTGGCTGTTTTTGTAAGTACTTATCAACCAAATAAACGAGGCGAGTTTTACCCGCAAGCGTGTTGATTTCCGTTTCAGAGGATATTTTTTTAAAGAAGAAATCCACCAAGGGCATGGCTTCTTGGATTTTAGCTAAAAACCCTTCCTTGCCTACCTTGCGAAGGTAGCTATCGGGATCTTCTGTGGTGGGGAGAAATAAAAAATTAAGATCCAGGCCGGTATGCATAGCGGGTAATGCGATTTCCAGTGCGCGCCAGGCGGCACTACTTCCTGCCTCATCTCCATCAAAACAGAAAATTAAGGATTGAGTGAAACGGAGCAATGTTTGAATGTGCTGTGTGCTAATAGCAGTCCCCAGCGTGGCCACTGTTTCCGTCATTCCAAATTGGTGTAATGCAATGACATCCAAATAACCTTCAACAACCATAATTTGTTTTAATTGTTTATTAGCTTGCAAAGCTTCATGGAGTCCATAAAGCTCGTTGCTTTTATGAAACAGACTGGATTCCGGTGAATTTAAGTATTTTGGCATTTGATCGCCAAGACTCCTGCCCCCAAAGGCGATTGCTTGACCACGACGGTTACGGATGGGGAACATTATCCGATCACGGAATCGGTCATAAGGCGTCTTGTCTTTTTTTAAACCGAGCATGCCTACATCGACTAATTGTTTTTTTATCTCGGGGGTTTTGACCAGAGCTCGGCTCAAGTTTTCCCAACCGCTGGGGGCGAACCCTATTTGAAATTTGGCAATAATTTCGTCCGTTAAGCCGCGGTGTTGTAAATATTCGCGAGCCTGATGGTTCTGTGCCAATTGCTTTCGATAATAGAGGATAGCCTCTTCTAAAAGGTCGGTTTGTGGCTTTTTTTCAGTTTCCGTGAAGTGGCCTTGCTCCGGTAAGGGCATATTTGCCTTGGAAGCGAGTGATTCAATGGCTTCTTGGAATGATAATTTCTCATAGGCCATTAAGAAGCCAATGGCATTACCGTTAGCCTTGCAGCCAAAACAATAATAAAACTGTTTCGTTTGGCTTACGCTGAAAGAAGGTGTTTTTTCATGGTGAAAAGGACATAAGCCTGAATAATTTGCTTGGCCCGTTTTTTTAAGGGTAATACGAGGCTCTATGATTTCAACAACATCAATACGGGAGAGGACTTCATCTATAAAAGATTGCGGTAGTTTCACTAAGGAGCACCACTGGTTGAACTAATTAAGATATGGATAAACGGCTACTTTAGAGGGACGCTAATGCATCTTTAATTTTTTTGCTGACTTCGGCCACATCTGCTCGGCCTTGAATTTGGGGTTTTAGGATAGTCATGACCTTGCCCATGTCTTTCATTGAAGTAGCACCTGATTCTGTGAGTGCATTGTGGACAAGCTTTTCTAGCTCTGTGGAGCTTAATTGTTCAGGTAGGTAAGCTTCGAGCACCGTCAATTCATAAGATTCCTGGTCGGCTAAATCTTGCCGACCAGCATTCTGAAATTGAGAGAGGGAATCCCGCCGTTGTTTTATCATCTTGTCGATCACATTTAATATTTGTGGCTCGTCAAGTGTAATGCGTTCATCAACCTCACGCTGCTTTATGGCTGCAAGTAACAAGCGAATAACCCCAAGGCGCCGTTGTTCTTTGGCACGCATGGCATTCTTCATATCCTCTGTTATTTTCTCCCTAAGCATCTTTATACTTGCTCTTCTCTACTATATTCTCTTCTAACTTCTTTTTGTTTTACGCGTCTTGCATTGCGTTGATACAACTCTCTTTCTTTTGCTAGTTTTTTCTGGAAGCGCTTAACTGCAGCGGCACGTTTGCGTTTACGTTTTGAAGTTGGCTTTTCGTAAAACTCCATTTGCCGTAATTTAGTTGGAATTCCAGCTTTTTCACATGCTCGTTTGAAGCGTCGTAGCGCAACATCAAAAGAATCACATTCTTTTACGTTGACGTAAGGCATTAAAAAATCACCCCGGACTTAATATATAAGTTAAAAAACACTTATGTGGTACTCTAAAAATTAATATTTAATTTCTAGGTCACCTTATTTGCATAAGTGACAAAGGAGGGTATCTTAAAAGGAATAGGCCACTCTGTAAAGGGAATATTCATATTATGCCGGGGGAGATACACCCAGGCAGCGATGAGGGTGGGGTTAGGTTGCTGTCTTAATCTAAGTAAAGTAGCCTGGATGCAGCGCAGCGGAATCCGGGTTCCCTGATTGTACTCGGCTAGAAAAGCTCTGGGAATCGGTTGTGCGAACTTTTGGTTTAGAAGAGAAAGTATATGAAAGTTCTTGGAATAGAAACCTCCTGTGATGAAACGGGGGTAGCCATTTATGATGCTGATAAAAAATTACTCAGCGATAAATTATATAGCCAAATTCAACTCCATGCACAATTTGGTGGCGTGGTTCCTGAATTAGCCTCCCGCGATCACATTAAAAAATTGCCCTTATTGACTGAGGAGGCGTTGAAAGAAGCAAAGCTGTCTATTAATGAGATTGATGCAATTGCTTATACAGCAGGCCCGGGTCTTGTAGGAGCACTGATGGTCGGGGCTTGTTTTGCTAAAAGTTTAAGCTTCTCGTTAAATATTCCCGCACTCGGCGTCCATCATATGGAGGCACATTTATTAGCGGCCATGCTCGAAGACCATCCTCCATCGTTTCCATTTATTGGGTTATTAGTTTCTGGAGGCCATACCTCTCTTGTTAGCGTGAAAGGACTTGGCGAATACACTGTTCTTGGAGAAACGCTAGATGATGCAGTAGGGGAAGCGTTTGATAAAACAGCAAAGCTATTAAATTTGCCCTATCCAGGTGGAGCTGCTTTATCTCGATTAGCAAAGGAGGGAGTGCCGCGATTTACTTTCCCGCGTCCTATGATTGATCGTCCCGGCCTAGATTTCAGTTACAGTGGATTAAAAACACACGTAGCCACTGTAATAAGGAGTCACGATAAGGATTCTCGTTTGTTCGCAGATATTGCTTACGCTTTCCAAGAAGCGGCGGTTGATACATTGGTGAGTAAAGCGAAGAAGGCGTTAGAGCAAACCCAACTTAAACGTTTAGTGGTTGCAGGAGGCGTAGGAGCAAATGAATTACTGCGTCGTCGGTTGAGGGAAATGGGTCAATCACTCGGTGCGGAGGTTTTCTATCCTCGCCCTATCTATTGCACGGATAACGGCGCAATGGTAGCGTATTTAGGTTGCCAACGATTATTAAGAGGAGAGCAAGACCCTTCATCTAGAATTAATGTCAGAGCAAGGTGGTCTTTAGAAGATTTAAAGGGGACTTGATAGTTTCTTAACTACCTTCCACGTCGTCCCGCGACTTGATCGCGGGATCCAGCGATCCACCTCAAAAAGCGTGAGTCAGAAAGCCCCAGTGCTACATCGAACTGTTAAAATACAACTTTGGTTTCCGTGCCGTTTCGAAGTCGTTCAATGTTTTCCCAATGGCGCCAGATAAGCAGTGAAGTCATAATCAGCACTGGAAAGAAGTAAGCCGCATGCCCAAAAATTAGCGCATAAAAGGGCAGTAATACCGCAGTGATTAGGGCGGCTAGGGAAGAATATCGGGTGAAATAAATAACAGCTACCCACGTTAATACGGCAAATAGACCGGCAAAAAAACTTAAGCCAAAAACGGCACCAATTGCAGTCGCGACTCCTTTCCCGCCTTCAAATTTAAAAAATACAGGATAAATATGGCCTAGCAGGGCAATAAGCGCAATAAGCGCTAAAGCAAAAGGAGATACGCCGACCATCCGCCCTAAGATAACGGGAATGAACCCTTTTAAGGCATCTGCGATTAAGACAATTAATGCGGCTTGCTTGCCGCCAAGACGAAGTACATTGGTAGCGCCTGGATTGCGAGAACCTTCAGTGCGAGGGTCTGGTAATCCCATAAACTTGCAAATCAACACAGCGGATGATATTGAACCGAGTAGGTAGGCAATGATCGCTAAAACTATGAACATTCGAGGCACTCCATGCTGATTGGATAGGTCATAGTAATTTATTCGGTCTAGGTTGAAAAGGTATCGCCCTAATTTAATTGTCAGTACTTAGGATCTATGCTTCAATTAACGGTTTTAATTTAGGGAAAAATCATGATTCCAAGGCCAGATAGTTTAATTTGGTTAGATTTAGAGATGACTGGCCTAGATCCGGAGCACGATCGTATAATTGAAATTGCGACAGTGGTGACTGATCCTCAACTTAATGTCATCGCTGAAGGCCCCGTTTTGGCTATTCATCAAGCTGAAGATCTATTAAAGAACATGGATGATTGGAATACCCATCAACATAATAAATCAGGTCTAGTTGACAGAGTCCGACAAAGTCCCATCACTGAGCGGCAGGCGGAAGAGAAAACCTTAGAATTTTTATCACAGTATGTGATGGCGGGTAAATCGCCTATGTGCGGTAATAGTATTTGTCAGGACCGACGCTTTATTTATAAATTAATGCCTAAACTAGCCGTGTTTTTTCATTACCGTAATTTGGATGTGAGTAGTATCAAAATTCTTGCTCAGCATTGGGCACCCTCAATATTAAATAATTTCACGAAAGAATCGACCCATTTAGCATTACAAGATATTTACGATTCGATTGCTGAACTTCGCTATTATCGGGAACATTTTTTTAAGCATTCATCTTTTTGATTTTTTCAAGCAACTTTTCGATGGTCAGTTGTAAATTTTGTCCAAGGGAAACTGGGTAAGGTTTTAAGGCAAAAGAGGAGTGGATCTTTACTTGCTCTAATGTCTGGGAGCGAATCTGATGTATGTTGGGGAGAGTATAGGTTAAGACACCTTTTTGAAAAATTGTTTGCAACAAATCCTGACTTTCGTGCGGTTTTTTGGTTTTGAAAAGTTCTTCTCCGAGTTCTATATCATAGATTATGTCCTCCACGGGCAATCCATGTTCAAACAAGCGCCGCGTTTGTAGTATTCCAGGTATGGTAGACTTTTGAGGATCATTCGATAATTTGATTTTATAATCCCATTCCCCTGATATGTTTTTTAATGCAGTTAATTTGTAAATGGCATTGAGAGAGGGTTGATCATGAGAAGTGACCAATCGTGTTCCTACCCCCCACGAATCAATAGGTGCATTATTCTCTTTTAAGGTTCGGATAACATGCTCATCTAAATCGCCGCTAGCAATTATTTTAGTTTCACTTAAGCCAGCGTTATCAAGTAAGTTGCGTGCTTTGCGACTGAGTTCTAATAAATCACCTGAATCAAGACGAATAGCCGCTAGTGTTTCCTTCTCAGCAGCTAGCAGTTTTGCCGTTTCAATAGCATGTTTGATGCCATTGAGGGTGTCATACGTATCTACTAATAAAACGGTATTACTTTTCATGATTGTGGCGAATTTTTGGAATGCCTCTAATTCGCTTGGAAAAGCCATAATCCAACTATGTGCCTGAGTGCCATTTATCGGGATATCATATAATTTACCCGCTAATACATTAGAGGTAGCACTGCAACCTCCTATGTAGGCACTTCGACTAGCTGTTAATCCCCCGTCGGGTCCTTGAGCTCTGCGTAACCCAAATTCAATAACAGGGTCATCTTGGGCCGCAAGATATACTTGAGATGCCTTAGTGGCGATGAGTGTGGCAAAGTTTATAAAGTTGAGTAGTGGGGTTTCCAATAATTGACATTGTAAAATCGGGCCCTTTATTCGAAGCACAGGTTCTTTTGCGTAGACAATAGTCCCTTCTGGGACCCCATCAAGGTCACAGGTAAAGGTTAAATTTGATAAATAGGTTAGAAACTCCCCTGAAAACAGGGCGCCATCGCCATTCTCAACTCCCTCTAAATAAGTCAAATCAGAAGCTGTAAATTTGAAATCCCTTAAAAACTCGATAATGCGTTCTAAGCCAGCTGCTACCATAAAGAGGCTTTGCAGGGGTAGCATGCGAAAAGAGAGATGGAATATGGCTTCTTGCTCGGCAAGGCCCAGTTTCCAATAATTATATGCCATAACTAACTGATATTGATCAGTCAATAAAGGAGAATACGTGGGCATTTTAATTTCTCTTTACGTTTATTTTTCACAGTATAGTAGAATGAGCAACCCAGCATTCAGGCTGTCCATAATTACATTTTAGAGGTAAAACTTTCTAGTCTGTAATTGCCTCTATTTTCAGAGTCCAATATATTCAATAGCTGTGGCAACACTTCATTAAGTTTTTCTTGTAATTTCCAGGGTGGATTAACGATCACCATACCACTACCATTTAATGCAAAAGGTGCGTCATCTGGAAATAAATTAAGTTCACAAATCAGCAGATTTTTTAGAGATAACTTTTTTAAATTACGTTCAAATTGATTAATCTGAATGCGGTTTTTAACGGGATACCATATTAGATAAATCCCTTGCCAACGCATAAGCGCCATTTGCAATGATTTTATAATTTCATCGAATTCATTTTTATCCTCGTAGGGAGGATCAATTAGCACTACGCCGCGTCGAGGGGTGGGTGGTAAAAACGCTTTCAAACCTTGATAGCCGTTTTGTAAATGGACCCCCACTTGAGGGTCGTACTTAAATTCTTCTTTTAATAATTGATAATCAGCAGGGTGTAATTCCGTCAAAATCATTTTGTCTTCGGGGCGAAGTAATGCGCGTACTATGCGTGGAGACCCAGGATAATATTTTAATGAGTTTTCCTTATTCATGCTCTTAACAATTTGCAAATAATGTTTTATCTCAGTTGGCTTTTTGCCTTTTATGGCCATTAATGTTCCGATGCCAGCTGCAAATTCACCCGTTTTTTTAGCCTGAATTGACGTTAAATCGTATTTTCCTATACCCGCATGAGTATCTATATAGCAAAAGGGCTTTTCTTTGGCGAGCAATGATTCAATGACTAAAATAAGACAGATGTGTTTGAAAACATCAGCAAAGTTACCTGCATGGAATGCATGACGATAATTCATTGAGAGGCTCGCACTAAACAAAAGTAGGCTTTTAAATAAGCTGTCTCTGGAATTGCAGGATGTATCGGATGGTCTAACCCTTGAAAACCAATTTCTAAAATTTGCGTGCTTTTTTGAGTTTTAATACTCGCGCGACGCAGGATGTCTAATAGTTCAGATTGCGACATATGGAGAGAGCAGGAGCAAGAGACTAACACCCCGTCTTCGTTTAAAAGCTGCATCGCTAGTTCGTTCAAACGCAAATAAGCAATGGTGCCCTGTTCGATATCTTTACGCCTTTTGATTAAGGCGGGAGGATCGAGTATCACTACATCAAATTTTTTCTTTTCATGAACGAGTTTTTTGAATACGTCAAAGAGGTCACCTTCTATGCATTCCACTCGATCCTCACAATGGTTGATTTTGGCATTTTCTTTGACTTTCTGAATGGCAGTCGCCGAGCCATCAATGCAAAGTACTTCACTTGCACCATAATGCGCTGCCTCTATTCCCCAGGCTCCTAAATAACAAAAAGCATCTACTACCTTTTTTCCTACTACATATTTTGCTAGTCGAGAGCGATTTTCACGATGATCATAGAACCAACCGGTTTTTTGGCTAGACCTAATTGGAATAGTAAACTGGCAATGATTCTCTTCAATAAGAATGTCTGGGGGAATCTCGCCATAAGCTACGTCCACATAGTTTTCGAGTCCTTCAATTTGACGCATAGAACTGTCATTTTTTAATAGAATTCCAGTGGGCTGGAATAAATTAATAAGGGCTGAAATAATCACCTCTTTTAATCGTTCCATGCCTGCAGTGTTCGTTTGAACCACAAATATTTGGTCATATCGATCTATGATCAAACCTGGAAGTTGATCACTTTCTCCATACACCAAGCGATAGAACGGCTTAGCAAAAAAGGATTTTCTAAGTGAAAAGGCGGCTGCAATCTTATTGACGAAGAAGTCTGCATCAATGTCCATGGGCGTCTTGGTCAAAATTCTGATGGCAATGAGTGCATGCGGATTGGCATACCCCAGGGCTAGAAATTTTTCGCGTGCGGAATAAATTTCAACCACCTCGCCGGGGGCTAAATTTTTGAGCGGTGATCTTGTCGTATCTATTTCATTGCTGTAAACCCAAAGATGGCCCGCATTTATACGTCTTTCCTCGTTTTTCTTGAGATATATCTTCATTGGATTTCGCTTGGCCTCGAGTTTATAAGACTCGCCATTATAAGTGGATGAATTAAGAGTGCAATGACGTCGAAAAAATAGAATGGTAGAATTAGGCATCACCAAACGGATCTTGAGAAAAATGTTTAAAAAAATATACCGTTTACTTATTGGTAAACCTCATAATCCCCTAGATCAAAAGACCCGTAACAAGATTGCGTTGAGTGCCTTTTTGGCTTGGATAGGGTTGGGTGCCGATGGGCTCTCTTCTGCGTGTTATGGTCCTGAGCAGGCATTTTTAAGCCTAGGTGGGCACACCTATCTCGCTTTTTACTTAGCTTTTGCGATCGCTATTTCAGTTTTTATTATCTCCTTTGCTTACAACCAAGTTGTAGAACTCTTTCCAAGTGGAGGCGGAGGATATAAAGTCGCTACGAAATTATTGGGCGTCTTCCCGGGCCTCATCGCAGGATCTGCCTTAATAGTCGATTATATTTTAACAATTGTGATTTCCATCGCGAGCGGTGTTGCAGCTGCCTTTAGCTTACTACCCTATAGTATGCAATTTTATAAACTCATTGTTGATTGCGGATTGATAGTTGTGCTCATCGTGCTTAATTTGAGGGGCATGAAAGAATCCATCAAAATTCTTATGCCCATTTTTATTGGCTTTGTCATTACCCATATTGCCTTAATCATTTTCGGTTTAACCAAGCAAAGTTCTTTATTACCCAGCTTGTATCAGAGCGCCAATCATGAAGTTCAACAAATATGGCTGCAGAATGGTTTGATTTTCCTAATGGCGCTTTTTATACGCGCCTATTCATTAGGAGGAGCGACCTATACAGGGTTAGAAGCGGTTTCTAATAATGTGCATACCCTGGCGGAACCTCGGGTTACAACGGGTAAATGGACTATGTTCTATATGGCAGTCTCCTTGAGCATCACTGCCGGTGGCATTTTGTTTCTTTATCTATTGTGGCAAGTCAAACCTATACCCGGTATGACGCTCAATGCTGTTGCCTTTAAGGCGCTACTAGGTTCGGGTGATTTTACCGATACCATATTATTAGTTACCTTATTGTCAGAAGCTGGTTTGTTGTTTGTAAGTGCTAATACAGGATTTTTGGGCGGCCCTGCTGTGTTAGCAAATATGGCGATTGATAATTGGGTGCCACGACGTTTTCGCAATTTATCGAGTCGATTGGTCACTCAAAATGGCGTATTAATGTTTGGTGTTTCAGCTTTATTTATTCTGCTCGCCACACGCGGTCATGTGGGGTACATCCTGGTACTTTATAGTGTCAATGTTTTTATCGCTTTTTCAGTTTCATTGATTGGTCTTTGTCGTCACTGGTGGCAACAACGTAAAGAAAAATTATCCAATTGGTACCGTTTATTATTGGCCAGTATTGCTGCAATAATCTGTACCTCGATCTTAATCATGTTGGTAATTACGCGGTTCAATGAAGGGGGGTTGGTCGCACTTATGATCACAGGATTTGTAGTGTTTGTTTGCTGGAGAACACGGCAGTACTATGGAAAAGTGAATAAAAAATTTAAGCAAGCCGATAAGCTGTTAGTGCCAAAACTCATTACTAAAGGGCCGGAAGAAATCCCGGAATTTGATCCTAAGGCCCCAACTGCTGTGCTTTTCATTGGTAAGAGTATCGGGGTGGGGATGCACGCCCTGCTTTGGATTCATCGTCTGTTCCCCAGTTATTTTAAAAATTTTATTTTTGTCTCTGTGGGTCTTATAGATGTGCAAAGTTATGGGGCTCATCAGCATTTTGGCGTTTTGCAACGACGTGTTAAAAAGATTTTAGATCACTTTGTGAAGTTTTCGCATAATCATAATACTGCTGCTTATGCCATTATTGATTATGGAACCGACCCTGTCGAAAAATTAACTCAGATTGCCGAAAAACTTTACCATGAAAATCCCAACTGTATTTTCTTCGCCAGCAATTTAGTCTTCGAAACAGATAATTGGTTAATCCGTAGACTACATAATGAAACTGCTTTTGCTGTGCAACGAAAACTTCATTTACAAGGGATTATGATGATGATTTTGCCAATGAATATTGAGGCAACGCTCTAATCTGAGATCAGTTTGAAGGTATGTTACACATTATCCTCTTCATGTTGCTGTAATGCCCATAGAATATGCTCCTTCACCATATCAGAATTGTCTTCGAATCTTTCCTTTAAGGCATTGACCACTGCGGGTGAGGTAGGCGCATTGCCTAAAGCTACCGCAATGTTCCTGCGCCAACCTTGATACCCTGCACGCCTGATAGCTGAACCTTCCGTAAAGCGATTAAACTCTTCTTCACTCCATGAGAATAATGCAACTAGATCGGCATCGTTAAGCTGGGTGCGAGCATGAAACTCAGCTTCTCGGGTGATTTTGGCAAATTTATTCCACGGGCAAATAATTTGGCAATCATCACAACCAAAGATGCGATTGCCAATCAAAGAACGAAATTCCTTCGGAATGGCGGTTTTTAACTCTATGGTTAGATAGGAAATGCAACGTCGGGCATCTAACTGGTACGGACCTACGATGGCCTGAGTAGGGCAAATATCAATGCAAGCTGAACAGGAGCCACAATGTGGTGTAGCAGGAGTATCAATAGGAAGGGGGATGTTGACAAAAATTTCCCCTAAAAAAAACCATGATCCCGCCTGTTTATTTATAATTAAGGTGTTTTTTCCTAGCCATCCTAAACCTGCTTTTTCTGCAATGGCTTTTTCAAGAACAGGAGCGCTATCCACAAAAGCGCGATAATGAAGACAATCTACTTTGTCATTAATTTTGTTGGCAAGGGTCAGCAGTCTTTTTTTTATAACTTTGTGATAGTCTCTTCCCAAAGCATAGCGTGAGATATAGGCCTTATTCTTATTGCCGAGGACATGCACCATGCGCGTATTGGAGGGTAGATAATCCATTCGCAGTGAAATAATACGCAGAGTATTGGGTACGAGTTCAGCGGGTCGTGATCGTTTAGACCCATGTTTATGCATGTAAGTCATCTCGCCATGATAGTTATTTGCTAGCCATTTGTTTAAATAGGATTCTGCTTCCTCGAGATGAGTATCTGTTATACCGACTTGCTGAAAGCCGAGTTCTCTACCCCATCTTTTAATGTCAGCTGCTAGTTCTAAAAGATCTATAGTAGAATTAGTCATGACTATCACAGGAAAAGTACATAATGGAAGCCCGAGTATATAGTGTTAATCAAATAAGAACGCTTGAAAAAAAAGCAGTAGAAGATTATCACATTTCTGAATTTAATCTGATGCTTTCTGCGGGCCGGGCTGCTTTTAATTATTTAACAACCCTGTGGCCGATGGCAAAAACAGTGCTCGTGGTGTGTGGTTCTGGAAATAATGGCGGCGATGGTTTTATTTTGGCAGAGGCGGCCCGAGAAAGTGGCCGCCTAGTAAAAGTGAGAATTTTAGGGGACGTTGAAAAACTCTCTGCTACTGCGAAAATTGCGCTGGAATACTGTCAGGCCCACGGAATTAATATTCAAAAATTTGATGAAAATGAGACTATAGCGGCAGACGTAATTGTGGACGCGATTTTGGGTATTGGGCTCAAAAAAGCGCTTGAGGGGTCCTATGCACAAGCCGTCTCTGTGTTAAATCGGTCTCATTTGCCCATATTAGCTTTAGACGTGCCTACGGGGATAAATGCGGATAGTGGCAATATTTGGCAGTCTGCTTCCGGTGTTACCCTTGCTATTAAAGCGGAGGCAACAATTACCTTCATAGGCTATAAGCAGGGGCTTTTTACCGGTGCTGCTCTTGATTATTGCGGTAAAGTGGCCCTTGCAAGTTTAGACCTCCCTGCTGCACTTTTTCACAACGTTGCGCCTTCCAATGAATTTTTGCTCCCTGAGTCAATTAAGTATCATTTACCTCCGCGTCCAAAAAATGCTCACAAAGGTGATTGTGGGCATGTCTTAGTGATGGGGGGCAATATAGGTATGGCTGGGGCAGCTCGACTCGCCGCTGAAGCTGCGCTACGTGTGGGCGCGGGCCTCGTTAGTGTGGCCACTTTAGCGGGCCACGAAGCTATTGTTTGTGCTCATTACCCCGAAATCATGTGTCATGCGGTATCAAGTGAAGAAGCCCTGCTGGCCTTGCTCGCTAAAGCTACTGTTATCATTCTTGGCCCAGGCCTGGGTACAGACGAGTGGGCAAAAATGATGTTCAATGCTGCTTTAACTTCTCGCTTGCCTAAAATTATTGATGCTGATGGCCTAAATCTTTTAGGTAAGAACCCCCACTGCCAACGAGATTGGGTGCTTACGCCTCATCCTGGAGAAGCGGGACGTCTATTGGGCCTGGATACGAAAATTATTCAAAGTGATCGTTTTGTCTCTGTCACTAAGCTGGCTAAGTTAGGAGGCACGTGGGTATTAAAAGGCGCTGGCACCTTAGTTAGGGGAAACGAAGATATAACCTTTATTTGCCCTTTTGGTAACCCGGGTATGGCCAGCGGTGGTATGGGAGATGCATTAAGTGGAATCATAGGTGGTTTGATGGCGCAGAATATTTCCTGCGTGGAGGCCAGCAAACTTGGCGTCTTGTGTCATGCCTTGGCGGGGGATGAGGTTGCAAAAGAAGGCGAACGAGGCATGGTTGCTTCAGATGTCATTGATAAACTTCGAGGCTTAATTAATAACACCGAATAATTCTAATTCTGCTAACACCTCTTCTTGACTAAATAGACCTGGTGCCTAATCGTTAGACTCCAGCGCTTGCGAAGCGTTGAGACGTTAGATTACTATCGCTAAATGTTAATTCCGAATGAAACACAATTGATGTCCCTCGCGGGCGTGTTAGCTAAACTTTGTCAGGCGCCCCTTGTTATTTATTTGCAGGGAGAATTAGGCGCGGGAAAAACGACTTTCTCTCGCGGTTTTTTATCTGGGCTGGGCTATCAAGGTAGGGTCAAAAGCCCCACTTATACCTTGGTTGAAACCTATAGTATCGATAAGGGGGTGGTTTCACATTTTGATTTTTACCGTATTCAGGATCCTGAAGAACTAGACTTGATCGGTATCCGAGAATATTTTCATAGAAGCGCTATTTGCCTAATCGAGTGGCCGGAATTAGGACAGGATAGCATACCTGCGCCGGACATAACTTGTGTTCTAGATATTACAGAGGGCGGACGTCTATTGCATTTTTTAGCCGAATCGATGGTAGGTAAGAAAATCCTTGCTGATTTTACTAACTTAATTACGAACTGATAATTCCCCCTTTTAAAGCATTTTATACCCCTTTAATAAAGCGTATTCTGTAGTAGATTCCTGTTTAATTGTTCAGTATGCTAGGGCATTGCGCGGCCCCAGCGACTGGACTGTCCCTTTACGTCGTCCCGCGATGAAGTTGAAGGGCTACACCGCGGTACGACGTGGAAAGCAAATAAATAAGTGAGAATAACGTGCAAGGAAAGATTATCTCCAAATTACTTTTTTTTGCTTTTTTAATAACCGGCTTTAGCTCTGCTTTTGCCGATGAAACGCCATTACGTCATTTTAGTCTTGAAAAAGGTGAGCAACAACTATCCCTCAAATTCCAGTTTGATAATGAAATTAAATATCATTGTTTATTATTAGAGAAGCCTGATCGATTAGTGATTGATTTTGAGAATGTTTTATTAAAAACAAAATTATCCTCTATCGATAATGCGTTTATCAAATCAGTTAGATGCAGTGATCATGAACATGAATATTTACGTCTCGTTTTTGATCTCAAACAGAAAATTCATTATATGACTGCTTATTCTGTCCCCACGAGTGAATTATCGATTACGTTATCCCCCGGGGGAGCGAGTGCTACAGAAGTTACTCTAAAATCTACTGAAACGCATTTAGCGGCGCTTGCAAAAAATGACATTATCGATTCGCTTGAAGAATCGGTTGAGAAACCGATAGCAGAAAATACGCCGACAAAATTATCGAGGAAATTAATTGAACACCCAGAACCAACAATAGAATTAAGTCACCTTCCTAAATCAAAAAATATAGTGGTGGTTATAGATCCGGGTCACGGTGGAAAGGATCCCGGAGCTGCGGGTCCGCATGGTACTGTCGAAAAAGAGGTGGTATTAAAAATTTCTAAAGCGCTGCAGGCAATGCTAAATGATGAGCCTGGCTTTTGCGCCGTGCTGACTCGCTCTACTGATTGTTATATTCCTTTGCGTAAGAGATTATCATTAGCGCGAAAAAATCATGCCGATATATTCATTGCCATTCATGCAGATGCTTATAACCATAGCCATGCCTCTGGTGCATCGGTTTATGCTTTATCGCAGCGAGGCGCCACAAGTGAAGCAGCTAAATGGCTGGCAGAAAAAGAAAATGAATCTGAATTGGAGGGCCTCAGCGCTGAATTAGCAGACAAAGACGCAATTCTTCGCTCAGTCCTGATTGACCTCTCGCAAACACATACGATTGAATCTAGTTTGCATATTGGGAATAACCTCCTCGGCCATTTGGGCAAGTTTTCCCGCCTACACCATCCTAGAGTCGAACAAGCCGCCTTTGTGGTATTAAAATCTCCTGATATTCCTTCGGTGTTAGTCGAAACTGGTTTTTTATCTAATCCTGAAGAAGAAGAGAAGCTGAGAGACCCTGCTTATCAGCATCAAACAGCGCTTGCCATAAAAGAGGGTATAAAACAATACTTCCTTACTAACTCCGCCAGTTCTAGCTGGTTTGCAAAAGGTCGAAATAGAAAATAATTATGCGAATTCAAATTTTAGATCCTCTTTTAGCCAATCAAATTGCGGCAGGTGAAGTGGTAGAAAGGCCTGCTTCGGTATTAAAAGAATTGCTCGAAAATAGCATTGATGCAGGGGCTACTCAAATCAAAATTGATTTAGAAGGGGGTGGCATTAAAGGGATTGTCGTAACAGACAATGGACGCGGTATTACCAAAGAAGATTTGCCTTTAGCATTTAGTCGTCATGCCACAAGTAAAATCGTCTGTATGCAAGATTTAGAAAATGTAAACAGTTTGGGTTTTAGAGGAGAAGCATTGGCGAGTATTAGTTCCGTCGCCAGGGTACGTCTCGCCTCTAAAACTAATGCACAAGAAACAGGCTGGGAAATTGCAATGGAGGGGCGAATTGGTGAATACAAAATGGTACCGTGTCCTCACCCTATAGGCACTACAATTGAAGTGCAAGATTTATTTTTCAACACTCCAGCAAGGCGCAAATTTCTGCGTACCGAACGAACTGAATTATTACAAATTGAAGAAGTGTTAAGACGTCTTTTATTTAGTCGATTTAATATTAATTTCCAAGTTAAACATCAACAAAAAATTCTATTCAATGTTCCAGAAGCCCTTACACGAGATGAGAAAGAAAAACGCATTGGCTTAATTTGTGGGCAGGAATTTGTATCACAATCCATCGCGATAGAAGCGAGTACTTTTGATTTGGCTATTTCAGGCTGGATTTCTTTACCACAATTTTCTCGTAGTCAACCTGATATGCAGTACTTTTATGTTAATGGTCGTATTGTAAGAGACAAATTAATTAACCATGCCGTTCGCCTCGCCTATCAAGATGTGCTATATGGCAATCGCTGTCCCGGATATATTTTATTTTTTAATTTACCGCCTGATTTAGTCGACGTAAATGTGCATCCTACCAAGCATGAAGTGCGTTTTCGTGATAGTCGTTTAGTACATGATTTTATTACCAGCACCTTAAAAGAAAGTTTACAACAGATCACTCCCCAGCAGATTGTGCAAAAAACACACTATTTTGTTAAGCCTTTGCCTCAGCAAACACCTCTTGAAATGAAGGAAGATGTTGCAGTGTATCCTATTGTGCAGAGCGCAGAAAAACAGGTAACCAAAATAGAGCCTTTTGCCGCAGTAGTGTCTCAACCACTTATCTCTCTTGGCTTTGCGTTAGGTCAATTACTCGGAATTTATATCGTTGCAGAAAACGAAGCCGGCATGATTTTAGTGGATATGCATGCTGCGCATGAACGCGTTCTCTACGAAAAATTAAAGCTCCAATATCAAGCAAACGAAATTGTTACACAACGCCTTCTCGTTCCTATAACAATTCAAGTCAATAAAAAAGAAGCTGATTATGTGGAAGACAAACACGCATTATTTGCTGATTTGGGGTTTGAATTAGCACGTTTGAGTAATGAGACAGTTGTGCTGCGACAAGTGCCGGCCTTGCTGCAATCAAAAGATGTCGGAAGGATGGTTAAAGATATTTTATCCGATGAAATAGAAATGGACCGAAGTGATCGGGTACATCATTACCAAAATGAAATCTTAGCGACTATTGCATGCCGAGCCGCTGTCAGAGCCAACACCCTTTTAACGGTACATGAAATGAATGGCCTACTACGAGATCTAGAAAATACCCCTAATAATGGCGTTTGTAATCACGGTCGGCCTACCTGGCAACAATTCACCTTATCCGATTTAGACAAGTTTTTTTTACGCGGCAAATGATTGAGAACATTTCTGCATCACTTGACCTTTCTCGCCAGGTTGACGCGTGCTAAAATGCTTCCCTATCAATTAGATGTTAATTTTATCCAACTTCTTAGCAAATCCTATGATAAAAACTGTTTATAAATATAAAGCTACGGCAACCTATATTTTCCTAATCATCTTTGTAAACTCTCTATTTAGCCATCTTCCGTTGGTCAATATTTTAGGGCAGCGATTTTCCCCTGCAGATGTTTTAGTGGGCTCAACCTATATATTTCGTGATTTTTCTCAAAGAGAGATAAAATCCTATGTGCTAATTGCAATGTTAGTGGGTGGGTTGCTGAGTTATTTTTTTGCAGAGAATACCGTCGCTTTCGCTAGCATTTCAGCATTTTTTGCGGGGGAGCTTATAGACTGGGCAATATTCACTTGGACTCAGAAACCCCTCTCCCAGCGATTATTACTCTCTTCAGTTTGCAGTTGCCCAATCGATACGATTATTTTTTTAGGACTCATTGGACGGTTAACGTGGATGGAATTTGCTGTCATGACCTTGTTCAAATTTTTGGGTATTTTTTGGGTTTGGGGCTATTGGCAAATGCAACAAAGAAAGCAGTTGGCTAACATGGATATTAGAACCAAATCGTGGTGACGGGGATTTTAGTAATAATTTTATAATGAAAATCATATAAGTGGACTGTCCAGGGGGTATGCGATCTATCAATTTGTCCTAAAATACTATATCGATACCTATCACAAGTATAATTTAGCCGCATGTTATTAATGATCACACTTGCCCCTGTTAAAAAGGTGCAATGAAGCCCATTTGCCAATTCGACCGCCCAAGGCTGAGCAGTTTTAGCATCAATCTTAAGAGCTGTTTTACGATGAAGAGGTGCATCTAGATCAAGGATTGTAGCTTTGTGCGACCAAGGCGTAGTTACACATGCCAAACTATTGCCATCTTGGAAGCAGGGGTCTAAGATCACGTTACTTGCCTGACAGCGCCAAGCATCGCTACGACCAGGATTAGCTAATGAACGTGTCCAACAACTTCCAGCGTACCTTTGCGCGACAAAGAGGTGGGAGTTTAAGGCACTCTCTTGGGTATAGGCTTGATAGATAATTATTTTAGTGGGTTCTGCGTGAAGAGACGCGGCATAGAAGAAGATGAAAATAAATAGCCCAAGTTGATACATTTTGTACTCCCTATCGTCTATACGGATTATAGCAGCTAAGACATTTCAAAATTTGAGTTACTATCTCCGAAAGGGGAAGAGTTGGAGGAATATGCGTTTTAGAGTGATCTGTTTAATGGGGCCTACCGCTTCTGGCAAAACCGATTTTTCCTTACGCTTGGCAGAAGAAATACCTTGTGAAATCATCAGCGTGGATTCAGCGATGGTGTATAAAACGATGGATATCGGGACAGCAAAGCCGACTCCGGAGCAACGTTTACAAGTTAAACATCATCTAATAGATATTGCTGATCCTTGGCATCCCTATTCAGCAGCTAAATTTGCACAAGATGCAGTCGAAGCAATTCGCTCGATTCATCTTCAAGGGAAAACCCCTATTCTTGTGGGTGGCACCATGCTTTACTTTAAGGCCTTGCAGCAAGGCTTGTCACCCCTTCCCCCCGCCGATGAGGGGATAAGAGCACGCTTGATGGAAGAAGCTATGGCAGTCGGTTGGGCTGAAATGCATCAGCGTTTAGCAAAGGTTGATCCATTAGCGGCAACGCGTATCAATCCAAATGATCCACAACGTATTCAAAGAGCCCTTGAAGTACATGAAATAACCAATAAATCCCTTTCTTCCTTATGGGAGACAGCCGGTCATTCAGATCTGCCTTGTGACTATATTAATATTGCAATCGCCCCTCATGATCGCACAATGTTACATGAGAATATTGAGCAGCGTTTTCATAAAATGATGCAAGAAGGCTTTTTGGAGGAAGTGCAGCAACTTTACCATTGCGATAATATCCATATAGACTTACCCTCAATACGCTCAGTAGGGTATAGACAAGCTTGGCAATATTTAGCTGGCAAGATTACTCATGCGCAACTGTATGAAATGGGTATCGCAGCAACGCGTCAACTAGCGAAAAGACAACTTACGTGGTTGCGACACTGGGGAACAATGCATTGGATAGATAGCATGGATAATAATGCATATCAGAATCTTCTCCAGCATTTATTTCGGCATCTATGAGCAATTAGCTCTTGAAATTGATACCAAGTGTCCAAGTTTTGAGGTATATTTCTCATTTTTGTTACACCTTTTAAGCAAAACAGTAATAAACAAAAATAACAAGGAGAGTCATGATGACAACAAAAGGGCAGTCGCTTCAGGAACCATTTTTAGAAGCATTACGTCGCGAACAAGTGCCCATTTCCGTTTATTTAGTCAATGGCATTAAGCTGCAAGGTAAAATTGAAGCCTACGATCAGTTTGTAGTATATTTAAAAAATAGCTTTAGCCAAATAGTTTATAAACACGCTATATCCACTATTGTACCCATGCGTAAGATTGTACTTGAAGGGTTTGATGTTGAGGTAACCGCAGCTGAAGAAAACGACAAAGAATAGTCTATTTGAAAGACCTGAAGGTGGAGAGCGGGCCATCTTAGTACATCTTAATCTTCAAGGCATCAATCAAGAAGATCTTGAAGAATTTCAAGAATTAGTCTCCTCTGCAGGCGCGGAATCTGTTGGGATAATCACAGGCTCGCGCCAAACTCCTGAAGCTAAGTATTTTGTTGGTAGTGGTAAAGCGGATGAAATTAGGTTGATGGTGGAAGAGCATCAAGCTGAAATTGTACTTTTTAATCATACCCTCACTCCTTCGCAAGAAAGAAATCTTGAAGCCTTATTTAAGTGCCGCGTACTGGATCGTACCAGTTTGATTTTGGATATTTTTGCGCAACGGGCACGAACGTTTGAAGGTAAATTGCAAGTTGAGTTAGCGCAGCTGCAACATTTATCCACTCGACTGATACGCGGATGGACTCATTTGGAACGTCAGAAAGGGGGGATTGGCTTGCGTGGGCCGGGGGAAACCCAATTAGAAACAGATCGACGTCTAATCCGCGACAGAATCAAAAATATAACGAAGCGGCTAGAGAAAGTAAGATTGCAGCGGGGGCAAAGTCGTCGAGCACGTACTAAAGCTGAAATTCCTACAGTGTCTATCGTGGGTTACACCAATGCGGGTAAATCGAGCCTGTTTAATACGTTGACCTCCTCTGAAATTTATACCGCAGACCAGTTATTTGCGACCCTCGATCCCACGTTACGTAGCATACAATTGCCTTCTGTAGGCAAGATAATTTTAACTGATACGGTGGGATTTATACGTCATTTACCGCATGATCTGGTAGACGCTTTTCGCGCTACTTTGGAAGAAACTCAGCAGGCTGATCTTCTTTTGCACGTAGTGGATGCCAATCATTCCAATCGAGAAGACCTCATTGCTGAAGTTAATTCGGTATTGAAAGACATTAATGCCACTGATATCCCTCAGTTATTGGTATTCAATAAGATTGACCTTCTCAACATGAACGCGCATCTCGATAGAGATGAACTTAAAGTACCACGTATTGTCTGGGTGTCTGCTTTAACTGGAGAGGGGATGAATTTATTGCATGAGGCATTAACAGAGATGCTCGGTCAGGATATTATTACTCAAATATTACGGTTGAACCAAATGCAGGGTAAACTGCGAGCAGAGCTATATGCATCGCAAAGAGTGATTGATGAGCAAGCGCTGGAGGATGGCTGGAAGCTTACTGTCCGGATGCCAAAGAAAGACTTTGATCGCTTCATCAGGCAGTTGAAATGACTGCTGCTTGATTGACGGTGTCAGATCAATATATTAGGAATAAATAATGGGTAAAAATGTCGTAGTTCTTGGCACCCAATGGGGTGATGAGGGCAAAGGTAAGGTCGTTGACTTACTGACCGATCGTGCAGCAAGCGTTGTGCGATTCCAAGGAGGTCATAATGCAGGTCACACATTGGTGATCAATGGTGAAAAAACAATCTTACGGTTAATTCCTTCAGGGATTTTGCGCAAAGATGTTCAATGCTTTATTGGTAATGGCGTAGTTTTATCTTTGTCAGCCTTACAAGAGGAAATCAAAGAATTAGAGTTAAAAGGTATTCCGGTTACCAACCGACTTCGCATTAGTGAAGGCTGTACCTTATTGTTGCCCTATCATGTAGCGCTCGATAAAGCGAGGGAAAAGAATCTCGGCAAAGAAGCCATTGGCACTACAGGAAGAGGCATTGGCCCTGCCTATGAAGATAAGGTGGCGCGGCGAAGTCTTCGCATGTCTGACCTACTAGATCGAGAGCATTTTGCCACCAAGTTGCGTGAAATTGCGGAATACCATAACTTCCTGTTAACGAATTATTATGGGCAAGACCCTATCGATTATAAAATCGTCCTAGAGGAAATGTTTGAAGCGTCAAAAGGGTTAATACCACTTATGGTTGATGTGACCCATGAATTAATGAAGCTCCGCTCTAATGATGCCAATATTATGTTTGAAGGTGCTCAGGGCAGTCTGCTTGATATTGATCAAGGTACTTATCCCTTTGTGACTTCATCGAATACTACTGCGGGAGCGGTCGCTACGGGAAGCGGCTTTGGGCCTTTATTCTTGGATTATGTATTGGGAATTACGAAGGCTTATACCACACGAGTGGGGTCGGGTCCTTTCCCCACTGAATTGTTCGATGAAGTGGGCTCACAGATTGCAGAGCGCGGCAAAGAATTTGGTAGTGTCACTGGACGTCCTAGGCGGTGTGGCTGGCTCGATATAGTTGCATTACGTAGATCAGTCCAAATTAATAGTATTTCCGGCTTTTGTCTTACCAAGTTGGATGTATTGGATAGTTTAGCAACCATTAAACTCTGTACCCATTACCAGTCCAATGGAGCCCGGGTGGATATTCTACCGATGGATGCTAGAATTTTAGATAAGTGTTCTCCCATTTATGAGGAGTTACCAGGTTGGCAGAGCTCAACGTTTGGTGTAACCGACATGGACTCATTGCCAGCTAACGCAGTGGCGTATATTAGAAGAATTGAGGAGTTGCTAGAAATACCAATTGACATTATTTCTACCGGTCCAGATCGTAATCAAACCATTACATTACGCCACCCCTTTGATTAGATCTGCACCATGGAGGGGCAGTTATGAAATGGGGCCATGTACAACTTATCTCGCTGTTGGGTATTATCTTTTTTTCTCCCCTCCATGCGCAGTACAGTAGCGATTATGGCACCCATTTAGATGACGATTTGAGAGCTTATTGTAATCGTCAAGCAGCTTACTCTACAGGGGTCAGTGATGCTCGAAAAGGACTGGCGCGCAAGGAAGATTATGCTCAAATTTGTAGGGTAGATAGAGCCCTTTATAACAGTGCGTATAATACAGGCTATAGTTATGGGCTAACGAATCAAAGTGGCCTAATAGTGAATGAACCAACGCCGAATCATCCCGACATCCAAGATCAATTGCCTTCTTCGTATGTTCAGCCTTATACCCGCCCCGTTGTCACGACTAATCCCAATATAGCGCCGGTGGTCCCGAATGCAGGATCAGCGGTAGTGGCAAGCCCTGGTTATTCTTCAGTAGTGGCTCCAGGTGTCGCCTCGAGTAATAATTCTCAGGCATCACGCACACCGATATATCCGGGAGAGGTGATGGTCCCTACTGGGGATTTTGCGAAGCCAGAGCCGGAGCATGGATTGCAATCGTTGATAGAGGTAGGCCCTAGTCCTCGGCCTAAATGTATTGAAACTGTAAGCGGGCAAGCTTGCGGCTTTAATTGTGTCAATTCTTTCAATAATGTGCGCTGTGCTCCCACTCCTGATCAGGTCTGTCGCAGTAATGACTTAGGGGAAATTGCTTGTGGTTATAATTGTATCGCGACAGCAGTTACCGTGCGGTGTGCGATGACGCCTACGGATGTATGCGTGTCTGATCACAATGGAAGAGTCTATTGCGGGGTAAATTGTCGTATAACTGATAATGCGGATGCCATGTGCGATTTAGAACGGTATGCACATTAACCTTTAAATGGTGCCGAGAAGAGGACTCGAACCTCCACGAGGTTACCCTCACAAATACCTGAAACTTGCGTGTCTACCAATTCCACCACCCCGGCTTGTATGCAGTGCGCAGATGCGCGTCAGCCTCTTGGCCCGTGCGGACTGACTTTAATATTCTGTAAAATTTTTGTCAATATTTGTTATCGTTGAGGACAGGAGTCTGATTGAGGTGTGATACCTTGAATATGAACTGCGCGAGGGACGCATTCACCGAGAACAGCGTCGCATTGGAATTCGCGGTACTTTCTTAAAAGCAGCGCCTGGCGGGTTGGAGAGCTCCAATTACCTGCCATATATTGGTAAGGATACAGAGTAGGATCATTACTATTTAAGAAAATTAGCTGGCGTCTAATATCTTGACATACTTGGTAACGATTCACTGGAGGAACTTTGCATTGTCTTGAAGTGCAACCTGTCATAAGGACAGCTAAAATAATAGTTACAAGAATTAGACGAAATTGCATTTTCAAATTATCTCCATTAAGTGATAATGCATTATAAGTTAATTGAATGTTGAGTAAATAGAAATTTGCTCAATGTGTATTTAAAGGAAAGTGATTTTGATTAAGAAATTTTTGAAAAAAGATCCTTACTTGGAGAGGGAGAAGGAGAAATATGAAAACCCTATCCCCAGCCGAGAGCTTATTATTGAATATCTCGATGAAGAAGGCTGTTCAGTTAGCAAGAAACATTTGGTAAAAGCTTTTGGGCTTGAAAGTGAAGAACAGATAGAAGCCTTGCGACGACGCTTGCGGGCGATGGAAAGAGACGGTCAGATTATTAGTAATCGCCGGGGTCAATACGCCTTAGTTAAAGATTTAGAATTGATTCGAGGGCTGGTTATAGGCCGTAAGGATGGTTATGGATTTTTAGTGCCGGACGATGCCAGCAGCGACCTCTATCTATCTTCTTATCAAATGCGGGTTGTTTTTCCTAATGATATCGTTTTGGCTCGAATTTCAAGTATTGATAGTCGGGGTCGAAAAGAGGGAACCATTGTAGAGGTTCTGGAACGTAATACACTGCGCGTGGTGGGTTATTTTCGCGAAGAAGGGGGTGTTTGTTTTGTTGAGCCAGATAAGAAAGAAATCCAGCAAGTAGTGTTGATTCCCCGAGAGGAAGCAGCTGGCGCTAAAGAGGGTCAGATGGTGGTCGTAGAGATCATCGCCCAACCTACACTCAAGCGCCAGGCTACTGGAAAAGTAACTGAAATCCTTGGCGAACATATGGCTCCCGGGCTCGAAATCGAAGTTGCCATCCGGTCCTATGAGCTACCATTTCAATGGTCGGATGCAATCATGGATGAAACTCGGCTTATTCCAGAAACGGTTGCCGCTGAAGAAGCCAATAATCGTAACGATCTGCGAAAGCTGCCCTTTGTTACGATTGATGGTGAAGATGCAAAAGATTTTGATGACGCGGTTTTCTGTGAGCCGACTAAGGCTGGGTGGAAACTTTATGTCGCCATTGCAGATGTCAGTCATTATGTAAAAGTAGATGCTAATCTTGATCGTGAAGCTTTTCATCGAGGCAATTCAGTTTATTTTCCAAATCGTGTTATCCCAATGTTACCCGAAGAGTTGTCTAACGGTATTTGTTCATTAAAACCCAATGTAGATCGTTTGTGCATGGTATGTGAGATGAATATCAGTAAGGAAGGGATATTAGAAAATTATCAATTTTATGAGGGTATTATTTGTTCCCAGGCTCGGCTCACTTACACTGAGGTAAGCGCCATGATCCAGGGTGAGCAAACTCAGAATATCAAATTTCTTCCTCAGGTTACTGACCTGCACCATGTTTATGAAAAATTGTTGCAGCAGCGCTTGCTTCGAGGGGCGCTCGAGTTTGAGACCGTAGAAACACGTATTATATTCGGTGAAAATAGAAAGATAGAAAAAATTATTCCGATTAAACGTAATGAAGCTCACCGTTTAATTGAAGAATGTATGCTCGTAGCGAATGTCGCTGCAGCGGAATTTTTGAGTGAATATGGACTCCCTTTATTATATCGTGTGCACAAAGTACCTGATCCTGAAAAACTAGAGAATTTAAGATCATTTTTACAAGGCGCAGGTTTACGTTTAACGGGTAAATCTCACCCAGAACCCATAGATTATGCCACGCTAATAAAGAGCATCCAGGGGCGCCCTGACGCTCACATTATCCAAACCATATTGCTGAGATCATTAAGACAGGCAATTTATTCCCCTGTAAATGAAGGACATTTTGGTTTGGCCTATGATCATTACTGTCATTTTACCTCTCCTATCCGACGTTTTCCTGATGTGTTAGTCCACCGGGCATTAAAACATGCGTTAAAAGGGAAGGAAGTTACGCAGTTTGTTTATTCTCCAGAAGAACTATTTCTGTTTGCTGACCACTGTTCTATGACTGAGCGGCGTGCAGATGATGCAACGCGAGGTGTCACCGATTGGTTAAAATGTGAATACATGCTGGAGAAGATTGGTTGTGAATTTGAAGGCGTTATTTCTGAAGTCACAGGGTTTGGTATTTTTGTAGAATTAAAGGACATCTACGTTGAAGGGTTGGTACATATAACGGCGCTTAAAAATGATTATTATCATTTTGATCCGGTGACTCGCCGTTTAATGGGAAAGCGAACAAACACTACCTATGGCTTAGGTGACCTTATCAACGTTAAAATAGTGCGCGTAAATTTAGATCAAAAACAAATGGATTTTGATCTGGTTGATAACGAAACAACCTCTACGAAAACAAAACCTTCTAAAGCACGTAAGCGACCAAAAAAGAAAAAAAGGAAAGAGGGTTGAGGTTTTTGTAACTACAGCCCGTATGGACGTTCGCATTTAGAGGCGGAACAATTTTTTTTTATTAGTAACGGAGATACCTATGGAAATTAATTTTAACGATGCAGATTTTAAAAAATCTACAATGTGTACGAGTTGCTCTCACTGCGTAGAGGTGGCAAATAAAAATGACATGATTGCCGTTCGTGATACTAAAGACCCTAGCCAGATGCCTTTGCAATTTAATAAAGAAGAATGGCAAGCATTTGTTGCAGGCGTTAAACGCGGCGAATTTGATTTTTAAGGTGATGTAACCTGGATGACGCGTCAGCAGAATCCTTGATTGCATCAAGGCTACATTGTTTGGAGCTATTCAATAATGTAGCCTGGATGCAGCACAGCGGAATCCAGGATCCTTTATTGCATCAAGGCGACATTGTTTGGAATTATAACGTTCGCATCTAGAGGCAAAACAGTTCCCATTGTTTTACTGAGATCATATCGAGTGGGGTCTGGAGCATTTAATTCAGCAAAGCCTTTTTTTCGTAGCATGCAAGGATCACATGAGCCACATGCCTCACCCTCTTCATTTGCCTGATAACACGACACTGTCCCTTTATAATCCACTCCTAGTGCCAACCCCTTACTAATGGTTTCCCCTTTAGTTAGAAGAAGCAGGGGCGCATGGATAGTCACCCCGGTTCCTTCTATAGCTTGTTTTGTGGCAAGACTGGCCAATTTTTGAAATTGCGCAATATATTCAGGGCGACAATCAGGGTAATGCGAGTAATCAATAGAGCTTACTCCTATAAAAATATCGTGTGCTTGTAACATTTCTGCATAGCCCAATGCTACTGCAAGAAATATAGTATTGCGCGCCGGCACGTAGGTAATCGGTATTTCAGTCGACCCGGTATAATCGGGTACCGCTAAGGAAGCATCCGTTAAAGCCGACCCTCCAAAATCATCGAGGGATAACCTGAATACTTTATGTGCTCTTGCACCTAAGAGGCTCGAGACAGCTGCAGCTGCTCTTAGTTCGCTGCGATGCCTTTGACCATAGTCAAAACAAAGGGTATAGCATTCAAATTTTTGGGAGCGCGCAATGGCAAGGCACGTTGTTGAATCTAAACCACCCGACACCAAGATGACAGCTTTTTTAACCATAACACTCTCTACGACTTTTGAAGAATAAACAGATAGCCAAAAACTGGCGTCCTTCTCTGAACGCGCAATTGTACCTCATCTTCTTGCAAAATTTTAAAAGAATTTTTGTTACTTAATTCGTAAATATACGCTTTTGAGTGGGCAAAACGTGTGGATTTTTGTAGGGCATAATTTTTTTCTTCTAGTTTCTCAACTGTGAAAGCGAAATAGCCACCTTCATTGAGCGCAGCATAACTCCTACTAAAAATATCTTCTAAATCACCAAAGTAGCCAAAAACATCGGCAGCTAAAATCAAATCGATATGGTGCATGTGGCTAATGGCGGTTGTTAGATCTTCAACAAGTAGTTCATCATAAATATTTTTTGCCTGTGTTAATTCGATCATTTTTGAGGAAATATCAATACCAATTAATTTTTTTGCGTAATCTTTAAATAATTCTCCACAAAGTCCGGTGCCACAGCCAAGGTCTACAATCGTCAAGTCATGACGCGTACCCAAGAGTGCAGAGACACTATTAAACAATAATTTGTGTCCTTGATAACTTAAACACTTTGTTAAATGGGTTTCGAAATAGGGAGCATATTGATCAAATAAATTTTTCACAAATTGCGGTGGGGTTTTGGTTTGACCGCCTTCTTCGGTTAGCGCGCTAATGATATATTGCAATTCAGTACTATTAGGATCTAACTTTAGCGCGGCACGGTAATGGGAAAGCGACTCATCATAACGTTCTATTTTTAAATAGGTGGCACCCAAATTTACATGGGCATCTAAAAAATCAGGGCGCATATCGAGCGCCGCTTTGAAATATTCGATAGCGTCTAGATAGCGATCTTTAAACATATAAATCGCGCCCACATTAAAAAAAGTGTCCGCATCAGGTTGGTGTTGTAAGCACTGTAAGAAATGTTTTAAAGCTTCCTCTGCCTTTTGTAAGCTAAGATAAGTGGACCCAAGATTGTAATGGGCCTCATGGTGTAGGGGGTCTACAGCAAGTGCCTTATTAAAATATTCTAGGGCTTTTGGTAATTCACCTTGTTTGACAAGGATGCCGCCTATGTTGACATAAGTATCCACATCATTATGAACTAATGCTAAACGTTCTTGATAATGGTAGAGAGCTTTTTCTAATTGATTCGTTTCTAGCAGCAATTGTGCCAGTTGTTTTTGGGCTTCAGCAAATTGCGGTTCTAATGTCACTGTCTTTTCGAGAGCAATAATTGCTTCTTCTTGGCGGTCTAATTTAATAAGTAAAATTGCTAGGTTGTAATAGGCCTCAGCATAATCCGCCTTCAGCTCAATCGCTGTTTCATAATGTTGTAATGCTTTCCTGTCATTATCATGCTTAGCGTAGAGATTGCCTAAATTGTTATGCGCAGTCGGCGAATGAGGATTTAATTCGAGCGATCGCTCATAATGGATAATCGCTTCATCATAATTTTTTAAGTACCATAAAACATTGCCCAGACTATTATGAAACGTTGCGGAATCAGGTTCACTATCTAAGGCGTGGTTAATGAACTTTAATGATTGAGCATAGTCCCCTTTCTGGGATAGTAATATGCCATATAAATGCAAGATATTTGAATCGTTTGGATTTTGCTCTAGAAGTTGTTGATAAATTTGTTCTGCTTGATTTAATAATCCGCCTTGATGATAAGATAATGCTAACTGAAATAGTTCGGAATTCATTTTCTCTCATATCATTTCTTAGCAACTGTTTAGCCTAGATCCGAACATATCACCTTTGGCTGAATGTTCTACCAAATTAGTGCTGAACAGTTATATTGGGTTAGCTATTTCTTTTTTCACGTATTTTTTGGGCCAATACATTTACTGCCATGACATAAAGGTCACTGCTATTATAGGTAGAAATCACATAGAAATTTTGTAAACCCAGCCAATATTCGCAATCATCTTTATTTTCAAGTTGAATAAAAGAGGCCTTTCTGTTGCCAAGCGGCACGGGGGTGCTGATGTCATATTTTTCTAAATCTTCTTGTGTAAGATGAGGTTTGAATTTCTTATCACAAGGAGGGAGGCATTCATCATTTTCTATTACAGCGGCGAGTGCCACGGGTTCGCCTGTTTTCCACCCATGTTTATTCAGATAGTTTGCTACGCTGCCAATTGCATCAGCATCGTCATTGAATAAATCTGCTCGGCCTTTATTTTCAAAATCAACAGCATAGCTGCGATAACTGCTGGGCATAAATTGAGGTAGGCCTACGGCGCCTGCATAGGATCCTTTCAAGGTGAGCGGTTGGAAATTATTTTCTCTGGCTAATAACAGATACTGCGTTAATTCTGAACGAAAATAGCTTGCACGTCGTCCGTCATTAAAGGCAAGTGTGGCAAGGGTATTGAAAACAGGGAAGTTGCCCTTATTTTGCCCGTACTTGGTTTCAACACCAATAATGGCAACAATAATACTGGCCGGCACGCCATATCTTTTTTCGGCTAGCGTTAAATTTTTCTCGTTTTTATTCCAATATTCTACGCCTTTATTAATTCTATCAGGAGTAATAAAGAGCTCGTAATATTGATACCAAGGTTTTGCTTCTGCAGGTTTTTGAATACGTGAAATGACTTCTTCATTAAAACTGACCGTACAGAATAATTGTTCTAGTTTTTTTCGATCAAAGCTATATTTAGTGACTAATTGATCAATATAAGAACGAACATCCGGTCGTTCTATAGCGCAATAACTTGCTAGTGAAGTTAATGAAGCGAGCATCAAGACGATAAAGGTAACGAATACCAGACTTTTTTTCATAACTAACCTCTTAGCGACCGAGTAATTTGCGATGGGTGAAAATGGACATGATAATACCGAAACCTGCAAGGATAGTCACCATGGAAGTCCCCCCATAACTTACAAGGGGTAGGGGTAAGCCGACGACGGGAAGAATGCCACTTACCATGCCAATATTTACAAAAAAAGAAATAAAGAACATTAAGCTAATACTTCCGGCAAGTAATCGTGAAAAAGTATCTTGCGCAAGCGTGCTTATTCTAAGTCCACGTAATACTAGAATAAGAAATAAAGTAATTAGGGTGATGCCCCCTATCAACCCAAACTCTTCGCCGGTCACCGCAAAGATGAAATCAGTAGCATGTTCAGGCAAAAACTGGAGATGGGATTGGGTGCCATTTAACCATCCTTTACCAAAAACGCCCCCTGAACCAATAGCAATTTTAGATTGGATAATGTGATAACCACTGCCTAAGGGATCACGCTCGGGGTTAATAAACGTTAAGACGCGCTCACGCTGATAATCGTGCATGAAGAAATGCCAAAGCACAGGAAAACTACATAAGGCTAGAATTCCCAGCGAAAAAATTATCCGCCAGCTTAAACCCGCTAATACAAATACGGCGGCCCCACAGCAGGCAATAATAATTGCAGTTCCCAAGTCAGGTTGGATCGCTGTTAACCCTACCGGCACAATTAATACAATACTCGCAACAAAAAGAGTGCCTAAGGAAGGTGGCAGTTGTTTATCATGAAAATACCAAGCCAGCATCATTGGCACAGCCAATTTCATTATTTCGGAGGGTTGAAATTTGATGGCTCCAAGGCCTAGCCATCGCTGCGCGCCTTTGCCCGTGTGACCTATAATAAGGGTCGCGATAAGCAAAACCGTACCAAATGCGAACACCCAGGGAGCCCACTGATAATATTTGCGCGGAGGAATTTGAGCAAAAACTAACATCACAATAAAGGCTGCACCTAATCGCAACCCCTGCTTAAAAAGAATGTTGAGACTGGCGCCGTCGGCGCTATAAAGGATGACGCTACCGACAGCTATTAAAATACAGAGCCCACCCAATAAGATTGGATCGAGATGCAGCTTCTCCCATAATGGCCGCCGAAGTTTATTACTGGGGTGATGATAGGAGTAAGTATCTCGATTCATTTATAACCTCTAATTTAGGAAGCCAACCGGCTAATCAGCTCCAGCTTGATCTGCATTTTCATCTGGAGGCGGCCCATCGCTGCCATCGATCGCATAGGGTTTAACTTCAGGTAATCCAAATTGATGGGTCATGCCAAAATAATAATCAAAAATAGCACGGGCAACCCTAGGAGCCAGGGTGCTGTTCTCAACAACAACAGCGAGTGCAATTTGCGGGTCATCAATTGGCGCAAAAGCAATAAATAATTTGTGGTTTCGCAAATGCTTAGGCAATGCAGCATCTCCGCCATGAGTGTTTTCACCCAAAATTTTAACTAACTGCGCGGTTCCCGTTTTAGCCGCAATCGTATACGGAGTATTTGCAAAAGCGACTGCAGCTGTTCCTTGGGGAGAAGAGGTTACTTCACCCATTGCCTTAATAATTATGTCCCAGTTTTTTGGATTCTTGAGAATAACAGGCGGCTCTGGAATAGGCTTGATTTCTTCAACTGTGCCATCAGGTTTTACGAGTTTTAATAATAGGCGAGGGCGGTAACGTTTGCCGCGATTCGCTAGCGTTGCAGCTCCTTGGGCGAGTTGCAGAGGGGTTGCTAACATATATCCTTGCCCAATGCCTGCAGCAACGGTATCACCCACATACCATTTGGAACGAAGACGCTTCATCTTCCACTCAGGGGAAGGCACTAAACCGGCCAGCTCTTCACCAAGATCAATACCGGTGAGTTGTCCAAAACCAAATTTACGCAGATAGTCATACATCCTGATGACACCTAGCTTAACCGCTAACCCGTAAAAAAACACATCACATGAAACTGTAATAGCCTTGGGTAAATTTACTACGCCATGGCCACCCTTGCGCCAATCTCGGTAGACATGATGTACTCCGGCCATACCAAAATATCCCGGATCTCTAATACTGTATCCTGGACCCACTATACCCGAATCTAAACCCGCAATTGCAAGATAGGGCTTGATAGTAGAAGCAAAAGGATAAACGCCTCGGACCGCGCGATTATATAAGGGCTTATCGGGAGAATTGCGCAGCTCCTTGTAATGTTTTGGATCAATACCAATAACAAACGGATTGGGGTCATACCCAGGAGCGCTGACTAACGCTAACACTTCACCGGTCTGAGGTTTGATGATAACCACCGCGCCTTTCTCGTCACCTAAGATTTTTTCTACAGCGAGTTGTAACCGGCTGTCGATGGAGAGATAAATATTATCGCCTCTTATGGGA
The DNA here is from genome assembly GCA_013697705.1 of Gammaproteobacteria bacterium. NCBI lineage: Bacteria > Pseudomonadati > Pseudomonadota > Gammaproteobacteria > Gammaproteobacteria bacterium. The sequence continues at coordinate 91,069 of JACCWJ010000005.1, forward strand.
GCATATTGGTTCAATGTGCGGACAAAACGTCCATTCGCGTCTACTTCGACCTGTTGATAACCCACCTTACCATGTAGTTCTTTCTCATAATATTTTTCTACTCCGAGTTTGCCCATAGAGCTTGACCCAGCATAATTGGTTTGGTCGATTTGTTTCATTTCTTGTTCGTTTATCCTAGCGACATACCCCAATATGCTGACAAACTCTTTGCCATAGGGATAGCGGCGGAACATTCCTGCATTGACAGTCACGCCCGGAAAGCGATATTGATTTACATAGAAGCGCGCGACTTCCTCTTCTGACATTTTTACTTTGAGTGTGACGGGTTGAAAGGGGCGGTTTTGTTTTAATTCTTTGCGAAAGCGCTTCATGTCTTCTGGCGGTATCTCAATAAGTTCTTTGATTTGACCCACCATTTTTTCAAGATCAGGGACATGGTCTGGCGTGACGACCAAGTTGAAAATAGGCACATTTTCAGCAATTATGAGCCCATTTCTATCCATAATTAGCCCGCGATTGGGCTCTACGGGTATTAAGCTCAACTGGTTTTGATTTGAAAGCGTGGTGTACACATCGTGATTAACGACTTGTAAAAAAAATAACCGTCCTATTAACCCCGCAGAGGCTAATAATATAAAAATAACAAGTATGATTACTCGTCGACTAAATAGATGGGTCTCTCGATAGTTGTTTTTAATAGTGTCACGTTTTCGCGTCATAATTAATTTCTATGATAAGGATGATGTGAAAGAATGCTCCAGGCTCTATAGAGTTGTTCTGCAACAATGACTCTCACGAGTGGATGAGGAAACGTGAGTAATGACAAGGACCATTTTTTATTTGCGCGGTCCAGACAAGATTGGGTTAAACCTTCTGGTCCGCCAATCAGTAAAGAAATGGATTGGCCTTGCTCGCGCCATTGTTGTAAATGTGAGGCGAGCTGGGGTGTATCCCATTGCTGACCTTTAACGTCGAGTGCGATAACAAAACTGCTCGGAGGAATAGCAGCTAACATTTGTTCACCTTCTTGGCGCACTGCTCGAGTGACATCAGAGGCATTGCCTCTTTTAAGGGCAGGCAATTCAATAAGTTCCAATTTAAAATCAGGAGGCATGCGCCTTGCATACTCGTTAAATCCCTCTTCGATCCATTTTGGCATTTTTTTGCCGACTGCAATTAAGCTAATCACCTTCTTCTCGTGCTTTTAAAGTCACATTCCATAATTTTTCTAAACTATAAAATTTACGAATTTCAGGCAACATAATATGGATGACTATGCTACCCAGGTCAACTAGAAGCCATTCATTTTGATTTTCTCCCTCAACACCGAGTGGCTGCAATCCTTGAGATTTTACCTTGGTGACAACATGATCACCCAGTGCATGGGCATGTCGTTTTGAGTTAGCACTGGAAATCACCATCCAATCAGTGACGGTGGTTAGGTCGTGTACATCTAAGCTGACAATTTCCTCAGCCTTGTTATCTTCCAGCGTTTGCACGACGAGATTTAATAAATCGGTTGTTTCCATGTTGTTCCTGGTAATTATTTTGTTTGCAGATCTTATCGTGTATTTTTCATTTCAGCAAAAATAAATTGTCTATCTCCTATGTTGGCAAGATTATTTTTTAGTCGTTGCGATATAAATCATGCTGATGGATGTAGTCTGCAACTTTGCGAGGGACTAATGCAGTAATGTCTTCATTGTTTTTGATTTTTTGTCGGATTGAAGTCGCTGAAATAGGGCAAGGAGGAATCGCCAAAAATAGGATGGATCCCGCTAAATGTGTGCGGATATCATTTGGATTTTGGGTTTCATGTTTTGCAAGTAAGGGATGAGGATGGAGTTTGAATGGAAAATGGGGACGATTAATAATTATTAAGTGAGCATATTCCAGTAGCTCCTGCCATTTTTTCCATGTGATGATATTTTGATAAGCATCCGCTCCCAGAATTAAACAAAGGGGGTGAAGAGGAAAATCCTCACGAAGAGAGATAAGGCTGTCAATCATATAGGAAGGACTTTTACGTCGAATCTCACGTTCATCTAATGATAACGACGACGATTCCAGTGCTAATTTTATCATTGCAACACGATCGTTAACGATGCTCTCAGGTTCAGGACGATGTACTGGAAGGTAGCAAGGCATAAATTTAATGGTGTTGACGGATGTAGCGTCTATTATCGACGCTGCTATTTGCAGATGACCATTGTGGATCGGATCAAACGTTCCTCCCAAAATACCAAGTGGGTCAGCTATTTTATTCGTCATAGGCACATTCGCTCGGGCGAGGAAGTTATGAGTGATAGTTGTTGGTGTCCCCCTAAACCTAATGCTAGGGTTTCAAGTGCACTCCACACATTCCCTGCCGTCACCCCTTTAATAATATGGTCAATTCTTTCGGCCTGTAAGAGTAATGTATGTAGTGATTTAGGCGTATGTAGGGAGATCATTTTTTTTACGGACGGTTGTCTTTTTTCCCAAATTTGATGTTTTTTCACCAATGTTGCCCAAGGAGATTTATTTTTTAAATCGCCTATAATGGCGCTGAGACTCCGTATTTCTCGGGAGAGGGCCCATAATAGCAGGGTGGGTTCGACAGCCTCAGCTTTTAATTTGCGGATAGAACGGAGGATGCGGGAAGCATTTCCTTGTTCAATAATATCAATGCAACTAAAGATATCAAATCGTGCATTATCTGTAGTTGCATTTATGAGATCTTCTAATTTAATCGCGCCTTCAAAAATTAATTTTAATTTTTCTATTTCTTGTGCCAGGGCGAGTAAGTTTCCTTCGGTTTGATCTACTAAAAATTGCAGGCCTGCTTGATCACAATTTAGATTGTTTGCACGTAAACGATGTAATGCCCATTGCTTAAACTGTGCACTGTCAAGGGGCCATATGGTAACGATCGCCCCTATTTTATTGATGGCTTCCGCCCACCCAGAGCGTTGTGTTGCACTCTCTAATTTATCAGTAGTGATTAGTAAAATTTTATTAGGATCATGGTTTTCTAAAAACTGAGTAAAAAGTTTGCTTCCGGCAGCATTGGGTTTTTGATTTAACTTTATTTCGGTACACACTTTGTCGCTAAATAAAGAATAGGTATTGTTTGATTCTACGAACATTGACCAATCAAAATCTTTATTGACTTCATAACGTTGCACCTCTGAAAATCCCTGACTTTTTGCTTTACTGCGGATAAGCTCTCTAGCTTCTTGCACCAGAAAAAGCTCATTGCCCGTTATTAGGTAAACGGGCAATAAGTTGCTTTTTAAATGCATAGGCAATTGTTGATAGGAAAATTTCATATTCTATTCACATCGTTTTTTAATGGGTAGCAGCACAAAAAAGGCTTGGCGAATTCAATATATTAATGATCATGTGGGCCGCCTCCATCTGCATTTCTTGTTGCAATATCGCTAATTGATTGGTTGCTTCTAAGGCCGTCCCTGCATTCACAATCAGGGATTTACTGGTGAGCACACATTTTTGTGGAATCAACACGCAATGACTTTCATTCAGTACTTCAAAGGTGACTTGATAATAATACACATACACACGTGCTTGGTTACTACCTCCAATGGTAGGAACATCTTGATAAAAAGCAGTGGAAATTATATGTAGCACAATAGGGGCAGGGTTTCGGGTAATGTTTACTCCTAACCTTATTAAGGTTCTTCGAAGCGTTGATTCAAAATCAGCGTACGGCATAGGAGAGTCAATTTGAATGCAATGTAAGTTGGGCGATAAGGCATGTTGATTTCGTAAATGAAAACCACAGCCGCTCATTAGAACGGTGGCAACTACTGTGATAATCCATTTGATCATTTATTATCTCTTTTGAAACAGGTTACTTATAAAACTATATTAACCAGTTTATTCGGCACAATAATAATTTTCTTAAATTGTTTTTCATCTAAGAATTTTTGGATATGAGGATTCATCAATGCGGTTTCTTCAATCGTTTTTTTATCAGCGTCAATGGGAATGCTAATTTCTCCTCGAAGCTTACCATTCACTTGTACCACCATATTAATGGTGTCTGTTTTTAGGGCGCGATTATCAACTTTTGGCCATGATGCTTTGGAGATATCTGTACCATAATTGAGTTCTCGCCATAAATGATGAGAGAAATGGGGGGTTATTGGAGAAAGTAGTCGCAAAAGAATGCTAATGCCTTCATGCACTAACAAAACTGAATTTTTATCTTGAGAGGGCACTTCAGTCAAAATATTAAATAACTTCATACAAGCGGATACGACGGTATTAAGCTGTATCCGTTCCATATCATGGTTAGCTTGTTTTAAAACACTGTGAATTTGTTTCCGAATATCTTTTTGTTCTTGTGAAAGTTGCTGCACATCGATATGGGTGTCTCTTGGGTGATACATCCGTAGTGCTGTTTTGATCTCTTCCACAAACACATATATTCTGCGTAAAAAGCGATGGGCGCCTTCTACTCCGCTCGCTGACCATTCGAGTGATTGTTCAGGAGGGGCGGCAAAAATGGTGAATAAACGAACCGTATCTGCTCCATATTGTTGTATCCACGCAGTCGGGGACACCACATTCCCTTTAGATTTCGACATTTTAGCGCCATCTTTTAATACCATTCCCTGGGTCAATAGCTTGGTGAAAGGCTCGTCAGTATTGAGTATTTCTTCATCACGTAACAATTTGTGAACGAATCGGGCATACAGTAAATGTAAAATGGCGTGTTCTATACCACCCACATATTGATCTACCGGTGTCCAGTAACGGGCGCGATCATCTAGCATGGCTTGGTTTTGATCGAATGAACAGTAACGCGCATAATACCAGGAAGATTGCATAAAAGTGTCAAATGTATCGGTTTCTCGCCTTGCAGGTTCTCCGCAATGGGGACACGTCGTGGCATAGAAACTTTCAAGAGAAGCAAGCGGGGACCCTGTTCCTTGAGGAACCACATCCTCTGGTAATATAACGGGCAAATCATGCTCGGGAACTGGCACAGTGCCGCAAGAATCACAATAAATAATTGGGATGGGGGCGCCCCAATAACGTTGTCGAGAAATTCCCCAATCTCTTAGTCGGTAGTGCGTTACTTTCTGGCCTATTCCTACGGACTCTACATGCGCTGCAATGGCACTAAATGCTTCTTCAGAAGACAGTCCAGTGAATTGTTCTGAATCCACTAATATGCCGGGTTCGGTAAAGGCTTCTTTACTATAGTCCCACGAAAGTGTTAGGGGACGAATCACAGGTTTTACGGGTAGGTTATATTTTTGAGCGAACTCAAAATCACGTTGATCATGCGCAGGTACCGCCATAATGGCACCCGATCCATATTCCATTAACACGAAGTTGGCAATATAAATAGGTAAGGTTTGACCAGTGATGGGATGAATTGCATGAAAAGACGTAGCAATTCCTCGTTTCTCCATCGTAGCCAATTCTGCTTCCGCTACTTTTATATTTTTACATTGCTCTATAAAATCAGCAATTTCGGGGTCTTCCTGGGAGGCCAAATGGGAAAGAGGATGCTCTGGGGCAAGCGCTAAATAGGAGACGCCCAATAAAGTGTCCGGCCTGGTGGTGAATACGGTTAGCTGTTGAGTAGGATCTTCTTTTACGGAGAATCGCAGCTCAATGCCCTTTGATTTACCAATCCAATTACGTTGCATAGTACGCACTTGGTCGGGCCACCCTTCTAATTTATCGAGTCCGGTCAGAAGTTCTTCGGCATAATCGGTAATTCTTAAGAACCACTGTTGAATTTCTTTACGTTCTACTAATGCTCCAGATCGCCATCCTCGCCCATTAACCACCTGCTCATTGGCAAGCACGGTATTGTCAACTGGGTCCCAATTCACGAATGATTTTTTTTTATATGCCATGCCTTTTTTAAATAATTTTACAAACAGCCACTGTTCCCAGCGATAATAATCGGGATGACAGGTAGCAATTTCCCGTTTCCAGTCAATGGCAAAGCCAAGCCGTTTAAATTGAGCGCGCATATCATCAATATTTTGGTAAGTCCACGCGGCAGGGGGGAGTTTGTTTTTTATCGCGGCATTTTCGGCAGGTAAGCCAAATGCATCCCAACCCATGGGCTGTAGCACATTTTTTCCAAGCATACGCTGGTAGCGGGAGATAACATCCCCAATGGTATAATTACGCACATGCCCCATATGGAGCTCGCCGCTGGGGTAGGGCAGCATCGATAAGCAATAGTATTTTTCGGTATTTAAATCTTCTCTTACTTCAAAAGTATGGTGAAATGCCCAATAATCTTGCGCTTCCTGTTCAATAGAATTTGGATCGTAGTCATTTTTTGACATAATTTCACTCAAGTGGTCACGAGACCGTAAAGAATACCTTAGTAATAAAAATTCTCAACTCGTGTTTTATTGGTTGGGGAATTTTGATAGTATCACCTTTCTTCATCATATTAAAATTAACAGTTTTATTCAGCTCCTACTCTTGAATCAACAAGGATTATCAAATGAGTGAAAGCAGGGTAAGTGAAAATTATCTGCTGGAAGCAAAGATTTCTTTTTTAATTATAAGTTTTATTGTTTGTATTATATCAGTCACAGTGCAGCAGGATATCTGGCCTTTTTTACAAACCACCCTCCCGTTTTTAGAATTTAATAAAGCCTGGTCAATCGGGAGTATTATTTTTGGGGGCGTAATACCTTTAATCTGGCTTTATCTGGATTGGTTAAATAAACCCATCCGATACAGTCTTCTCTCTATAATAATCATGTTCATTTTGCAAGTTACGACAGAATTTTGTGTTAGTTATTATTTTTTTGCCTCCATGGTTGTGCCGACTTCAATTCTTTATATCAGCTATAGGCTAGTTCAACTTTCAACACTTCATCGTATGCTGTATAAAACGACTTTCGTCAGTTGGAAAGATAGATCCTTAAGATTAGGCCTGCTGAGCGCGAGTTTAATATTCTGGAGCCTACTGTGGGTTAGATTAACCTTCCTCATTTTCCCCAAAATTATTTACGATATTTTTTAGGATTTTATTCTTCTCCTGAGAGAAGTGTGATGGACTTTATTGAGTATAAAAGGGTAGAATTAATCGCAAAGCTGGTATATTTTACCCAATTCTCATTAAATAACATGCATTTTATGTAAAATGGATTTTTATCATTAAGAGGGCTTATGGTCACTATATTCTCAAAACCGGGTATGCATAGAGCAAAATCGCAGAGCACGAAATCGTACAGTGAGGCGACAGTATTTCCCGTACTGTCCATTGAAAACCTATTGCCCGAGATTGAAAAAAATCATTATTTAAACAAAGTCCAAGAAATAGTCACGCTCTCAGATGAGTATTTTAAGATTTTTTATGAAAACTTAATTGAAAACTTTGCTCTATTCGTCCAAGTTTTACCAGAAGTCTACGGAGAAGAATTAGGAGGATTGTTAAATGATGGCTTGCGTAGAGCCTTGCTTGCAATTCGTCTATTGCACGAGAACCGTGATCCAAAGCCACATCCCTTATTTGTGTTTGCAGTTTTCAGCATCGCTTTATTGGCTGACGTAGGTCAAATCTTGCGCTATCGGGTCATGATTTCTGATGAAAATGGTGTTTTCTTGGATGATTGGTATCCTTTTTTAGGTTCGATGCCTGATTTTGGCGAATTTTATAAGCTTCGACCCTATGAGGAGACTCCGCAATCATTAGTGCGAGGAGCTACCCCCATCATCGCAAGACAATTATTGAATGAAACCTCAATTACGTGGCTTTCCTCTAATAACCAAATATTTGACATGTGGCTTTCCTTCCTAAATAAGGGAGAGGATTGGGCTGGGGGTTTAGCCAAAATTCTGAAGATTGACCCTAAGGAACTCCTAAGTCGAAAAGCAGAAGTTATTGGCATTATCCCTCTGGATATTAAAACTTTCGATCCGATGGGGACTGATTTAGGTGAGAAATTTTTAGCGTGGTTAAAAAAAGGGCTAGACGATGGCTCCATTAGTTACAATGAGGCTAACTCTACCGTCCATGTCGTTAAAACCAATGAATTAGATCTCAGTGTCTTTCTTCAAAGCCCCGAACTTTTCCAGCAATTTTGTAATATTTACGCGAAGACTCGGGATTGGATTGTGGTTTCTAAGCAATTTAATCTGTTGGGCTTAACCAAATTGAGTGGTAGTGATGTTAAATTTGAACAGTTTTTTTCTGACACTCAAGAGGCAAAGACCGGTAAGTTAGGGTTTCTCTCGAGTGAAAAAGGCAATAAAAGTTTTAGTCAATCTCAGCTGGCTAGCGCAAATCATCTTAAAGAAGGTCTTGTGATTAAAGACGCAAAAATGCTATTTGGCGCAAAAGTACCTCCCGTTAGCCAATTTGTTCGCGAAATAGAAATGCGGTGGGGATTAGATAACGTTATGCCTAAGGCACGTAATTCTCAAGGGGCCAACTCAAATACCCAAGCGCCACCAGAGAATAGGTTAAAGATATAGAGCTATTTTTCTCGTGAAGAGAGGGGGGGGTGATACCCCGAGGGGGCGATTCTTCTTAAGTATTGCCACACACCTAGCAAGAAGGTTATCCCCATCACTGCGATGAGGGGATACAATTTCCATATCATCCAAGGTGTTTCCCCGCGCATAGCTTGAACCTGCGCCGAAATTTCACCCTCTTTAAAAGCCGGCAAAGTCTTAATGACTTCACCCTTAGCATTGATAATACCGGTAATGCCAGTATTGCTACTGAATAATAAATAACGCCCTGTTTCAATAGCTCGCATCTGCGCCATTTGTAAATGTTGTTCTGAGGCATTAGACCGACCAAACCAACTATCATCCGTGATCGTAAGCAACAATTGTGCTTGAGGAAGGAAAGTCAAAAACTCTAAGGGATAAGCGACCTCGTAACAAATATAAGGAGCGATCGCGATACCATTCGCTATTAAAGGCCGTTGTTCTTTTTCGCCCGGAATAAAATTGGACATCGGAATATCAAAGGCTTCGAGCATAAATCCGTAGAAAGGTTTTAAAGGTGTATATTCTCCAAATGGCACGAGGTGGCGTTTGTGATAAATACCGGTACCGTTACCTATGGCAATCATCCCATTAAATGCTTTGTCGGGTTCAACAATGGGTATGCCGGTAATAAGGGTAGTGTTATGTGTTTTCGCAACCTCCCCTAACTGTTCGAGATATTCTGTCATTTTATAAAGAGGTAAGGTGATCGCCGCTTCCGGCCAGATGATAATATCACTCGACCAGTGACGTTCGGTGTATTTATTATAAATGGCTAAGGTTCGCGCAAGCTGGGTTGGGATCCATTTCAAGTCTTGATCCACATTCCCTTGAATTAAGGTCACTGTGAGTGGTTTCCCTGCAGGGTCAGTCCAATGGATAGTGGCAAGAAAGCCTCCACTAAGGAATAATCCGCATAACAAAACTACCCCAGATACTCTAACCTTGATTGCTTTATTTTTGAAAAGATACACGATGAGGCCTGCGCCAAAGGTAATCAATAGCGATACCCCATAAACGCTTAACAGTGTGGCCCATCCTCGAAGTAAGGTATTGGTTTGACTATAGCCTAATAATAACCACGGAAAACCGGTAAACAGCCAGGTGCGTAGCAGCTCAAAAAAAACCCAGCTACAGGGGAAAAGGCAGAGTATTTTAAAATAGTCATTCTGGGGGTGAAATTTGTTTAGGCAGTAACCCTGGAAAGCAAAAAAAAGCGACAAATAAGCCACAAAAATCCCGGTAATGAAAACGGCTAAAGGGATGGGGGCTTGTCCAAACACATGAATACTGATATAGACCCATGAAATGCCTACTCCGAAGAATCCAAGACCGAATACAAAACCGCGCCTAAAAGCTTCTCTAGGAGAAGAATCAAGCCAGATATAGAGCAAAATCATGGGAGACAAAAAGGCGATCGGCGATAAATAAAAGGGTGCAAATGCAAATGGCAGAATCATCCCTGCTACAAGTAGCACTACATCTAATAGATATCGTTTCAAAATAACCCCTTAAGCTACCGCATCTCTGCGCGTTCTTGCTGAGTTCAAATTAGCGCTGAATAATTACTATTTTTTCAACAGTGAGACCCGTAAAAGTCGAATGCGCCTATTATCAGCATGAAGCACTTTAAACTGACAGTTATCAATTTGAATACTATCGCCTTTCTTAGGCAGTTTACCAAACTTCTGCATTACTACGCCCCCAATAGTATCAAAATTATCCGCACTAAAATTAGTATCAAAATATTCGTTAAATTTTTCAATGGGGGTCAGTGCTTTAACAGTGTAGAGATTTTCGTTAAGTTTGCGAATATAAGTACTTATGTCTTCTATATCGTATTCGTCTTCGATTTCGCCGACAATTTGTTCGAGAACATCTTCAATGGTAACCAACCCAGAAATACCCCCATATTCATCCACCACAATAGCCATATGATTTCTATTAAGGCGAAATTCTTTTAGGAGCACATTAAGGCGTTTGCTTTCGGGTATAAAAATGGCGGGACGTAAAATCGTGCGAATATTAAAATTTTCTTCACCAGTAAAGGCAAATTTGAGTAGTTCTTTAGCGAGCAATACCCCGGTAATTTCATCTCTGTTTTCACCGATAACGGGAAATCTGGAATGCTGCGATTCTATTATAATAGGTAAAAACTGTCGGGGATGAGCATCTTGGTCCACTACCACCATTTGCGAGCGGGGGACCATGATGTCTCTCACCTGTATTTCTGAAACTTGGAGCACCCCCTCGATCATCATTAAGGCGTCATTGTCGAGAACGTCTTTACTGGCGGCGAGACGAAGTAATTCCATGATTTCCTGTCTATCTTGAGGCTCTTTATGAATAAGAGAGCTCAAACGATCTAACCAAGACTTATGGGTAGAATTGTTTTCATTCATTGATAGACGGGCTCCTAATTAACGTAGATGTAAATATTGGGTTATTCATAAGGATTTGATATGCCTAAACTAGAAAGTATGGCGATCTCTCGCTCTTCCATAATTTTAGCGTCTTCAACCTCTATATGGTCATAGCCTTGTAAATGCAAGGTGCCGTGTACCGTTAAATGTGCCCAGTGAGCACGAGGAGGTTTATTTTGAGCGAGCGCTTCCTTCATAACAATAGGGGCGCAGATAACAAGGTCGCCATGTAATAACGTATCAACTTGAGTGCTAAAGGGAAACGACAACACATTTGTGGGGCCGCTTTTTTTCCTATAAGTTTGATTAAGTTGTTCGCTCTCTGGCTCATCTACGATGCGCAAAGTGATTTCTGCAGCATGGCTTTCCAATGCTGCAGTTGTCCAGCTGAGGAGGTCCTCAGCGGACGGTATATCACTTTGTGCAGATTCTATTTGAATATCTATTTCCAAATTTGTCATTGGCGTTCGTGACTGTCGTAAGCTTTAACTATTTCTTGCACCAAGGGATGTCTAACAACATCTTGTGCTTGAAAGAAAGTGAAGGTAATTTCATCGATATCTTTTAACACAGTGATGACATGTCTTAAACCTGAATAGACATTTTTAGGTAAATCGACTTGGGTAATATCGCCTGTAATAACTGCTTTAGATCCGAAGCCAATACGGGTCAAAAACATCTTCATTTGTTCTTTTGTCGTATTTTGACTTTCATCTAAAATGATAAAGGCATCATTAAGGGTTCGCCCTCGCATAAATGCCAGCGGGGCAATTTCTATAATATTTTTTTCAATTAATTTATTGACGGTTTCAATACCAATCATTTCATATAGGGCATCATACAAAGGCCTTAAATAGGGGTCAACTTTTTGCGCCATACCCCCGGGTAAGAACCCCAGTTTTTCACCTGCTTCCACCGCAGGTCTGACGAGGACGATTCTTCTTACCGTACCATTTTCCAGCGCGGCAACTGCACACGCTACAGCCAAATATGTTTTCCCGGTGCCGGAAGGTCCAATGCCAAAATTAATATCATGTTCCATTATATTTTTAAGATAATAATACTGGTTTGGGCTGCGAGGAATAATAGTCATTTGCTTGGTTTTGATCGTTGCCTTGTCAAAATCTAGCTGAGATTTTCGTCTTTCGACTTCATTCGAAGCGGTTTGAAGCAGTAAGTAGATTTTGGTCGCATTTACGCTTTCTTTGGCGCTGGTTGACTCATATAATTTCTGCAGGACTTCTTCTGCCGTTTGGATGGAATTTCGAGGACCAATTATCTGGAAGACGTTCCCTCGATTGTTAATTTCAACCCCTAGGTAGCTTTCAATCTGTCTAAGATGTTCATCAAATTGGCCACATAGGTCCGCAAGACGCCTATTGTCAAAAGGCATCAAAGTAACTTTACTCAATTCGGGTGATATATTCAAAATGCTTACCTTAAATTGCAGGATTGGGTTCCTCCTATCTATTAGAATAGCAGAACGCAGAGGCTCTTGCACAATCCCAGTAGGTAATCCCGATTCTCATGTTATTAAATTTCCGCGTAAGGAATTGGGAAGGGCTTCGGTAATTATAATCTTGATCACGGTGCCGATTAAACTCTTGTCTCCCGAAAAATTGATCACGCGATTGTTTTCTGTGCGCCCAGAAAGGGCCATGTCATCTTTTTTAGAGGTTCCGGTGACTAACACCTGCTGGACGGTGCCCACCATTTCCTCGCTGATGCGCAAGGCATTTAATTTTATGCGATTTTGTAATACGGTGAGTCGCTGTTTTTTAGTCTCTTGCGTTACATTATCAGGAAGTTGCGCAGCTGGCGTTCCCGGACGTTTGCTATAGATAAAACTGTAAGAATGGTCGAAGCCTATTTCGTGAATTAAGTTCATCGTTGCGGTGAAGTCTTCTTCAGTTTCTCCCGGAAAACCTACTATAAAATCCGATGAAATACTGATGTCAGGTCGCACTTGTCTTAGCTTGCGAATTTTCGATTTATATTCCAACACAGTGTAATTTCTTTTCATTGCTGTGAGCACTCTGTCGGAGCCGCTTTGTACGGGTAAATGTAAATGATTGGCCAATTTGGGCTCTATAGCAAATGCAGCGATGAGATTATCTGAAAATGCCGTGGGGTGAGAAGTCGTAAAACGAATACGAGCAACCGAATCAATGGCCGCAATGTAGTGAATTAATCGCGCAAGGTCCACTATTTCGCCTGTATGAGTCAACCCTTGATAATCATTCACATTTTGACCTAAAAGATGAATTTCGCGTACGCCTTGCTCGCTTAATTGTGCCACCTCTGCTAAGACGTCATCAAATGGGCGACTTATTTCTTCACCGCGCGTGTAGGGCACAATGCAATAACTGCAATACTTGCTACAACCTTCCATTATAGAAACATAAGCACAAGGCCCGTCTGCGCGAGGGGCGGGGAGGTTGTCAAATTTTTCAATTTCGGGAAAAGAGATATCTACTATCGAGCGATGGTCTTGTTGTACCTTGCTGATCATGTCCGGTAGGCGATGTAATGTCTGAGGGCCGAAGACCAGGTCAACATAAGGAGCCGCTTTAATGATTGCGGCCCCTTCTTGACTGGCAACGCATCCTCCGACACCAATAATAATTTCCGGGCGCTTCTTCTTGAGTTTATGATAGCGTCCTAACTCGGAGCGCATTTTATCCTCGGCTCTTTCACGTACCGAGCAGGTGTTAATTAAAATGACGTCCGCCTCTTCTGCAAGGTCAGTGACTTCCAATGAATGTGAGGCATGTAATACATCCGCCATTTTACCGGAATCGTATTCATTCATTTGACAGCCATACGTTTTTATAAATAATTTTTTCATCGCATCAATTCCTGGAACGGGGTAAGACAGAATTACAATAAGTTTCTTTTACAAAAGGCAGTATCAAGAGCGAAACTCCAATACAAAATGGAATAGTCAACAGTGCAAAATGATAATCATTAACAGAATATTGACGGATACCATTTTCCATTTCACCCTGCCATTGTAGGTCAAGCAGAAAGCCAATAAAAGGCTGTGCCAATGCCGCTCCTAGACTATTTAATGTATTCACAAAGCCAAGGGCGGTAGCACTGGCTTCGGGAGAGTTTATCTCTCTTGCAATGGAGAAAGCCGGTAAAAATCCACTGGAAAAAAATCCAAATCCGAAGAGAAGTCCACCCATCAATGATAACGGAAGATGGGGTACATACAATATTAATAGAATACTGGTTAGCGCACCTATACTGCCAATCGCCAAGGGGCGACGTCTTCTGCGAATTCTATCAGATAACCATCCAAATAAAGGTGCCCCCACAGCCCAACCAATGAAAATGAGAGAGATGAAAAATGCTGCAGTCGTTTTGGGGATTTGATAGAACCTCATCAAAAAAGGAACTCCCCAGAGACCTGCAAAGGCGGGAGTAGGAAGATACATCAGGCCGCCGTAAAGAGACACGATCCACATTTGTTTATTATGAATTATATGCCTAAGTCCGGCCCAAAAACCTTGGTGTCTTAAGGAGTCATTTCCCAGGGGGGGGATCTGGCGATCCCGTACCACTGACCAGATAATAACGGACAACCCTAACCCAATAAATCCAAATAAAATAAGGGTTTCTCGCCAACCGAGCTTATTAGTCAGTAATGAAAGAGGTGCTTCTCCGCCAAAGGCCCCTAGCATCCCTATGGTGACCATTAAACCCGTAGTGAGAGCAAATCGATTTAGGGGAAGCCACGTGGCAGCGATATGCATGCAACTGACTGCCGCAAATGCGGAGCCAATCCCGATGAGAAAGCGGCCCATAGCGGCCAACGCAAAGACATGCGCTGTCCCAAATAAAAGGGCACCGAATGCGCAACAAATAGTCGCTAGTGTTAGCAGTCGTCTTGGACCAAATCGATCCAATAAAATACCTACTGGGATTTGCATTAAGGTATAGGCATAAAGGTAAAACCCAGTGAGAAGCCCCAATACCGAAGCGCCTACCGAAAAATCACGCATAATTTCTTGTGTCATTATGCTCGGGGAAACTTGAAGGCAAAATTCATAGCAATAGAAGAGTGCACCTAGTCCCCACATGAACCACGGGCGGACGCTAGCTTTTTGAGCTGATAGTGAGGAATTTAGATTGTTTGGCTTCATTTAATTTATTTTATGGTTTGAAAGGCAAAGTTGAGCATTATGCCAGTAATTCTGCTCAACTTCTATCTTTGTACTTCCAACCATTTATGCGTTTGGACACGTGCGCTTTAACTAGGGACGACCTGGAAGAGCGTTTGGCGAGTGACTCGTTATTCTTGGGGGATGACCGGCTCGTTAGAATGACTAAGGCTAAACATTTGGAACATTTGGTTGTCAATTGATTTTGGAGTGGTACAATTAAACCCCGTTTTTATGAAAAAATTCATCTACACACCGGAAATTTTATGACTAAATATATATTTGTAACGGGCGGTGTTGTTTCCTCTTTAGGTAAAGGTATTGCTTCTGCTTCTCTTGGCGCGATTCTTGAGGCGCGCGGCCTAAACATTACTCTTATCAAACTCGATCCTTACATTAATGTTGATCCTGGAACAATGAGCCCCTTTCAGCATGGCGAAGTATTTGTAACGGCCGATGGTGCTGAGACAGATCTCGATCTTGGCCATTATGAGCGTTTTGTCCGCACTACTATGTCTCAAAGAAATAATTTCACTACAGGGCGTGTTTATGCGGATGTTATTCGCAAAGAACGACGTGGAGATTATTTAGGGGCAACCATTCAAGTAATTCCGCATATTACAGACGAAATTAAACAGAAAATACGCCATGGCGCGGATGATGTTGATGTAGCGTTGGTGGAAATAGGCGGTACCGTAGGGGATATCGAATCACTTCCTTTTTTAGAAGCAATTCGCCAAATGCGAATGGAGCTGGGCAGTCAAAATACTTTATTCTTACATCTAACGCTGCTGCCTTATATTCCAACTGTGGGTGAAATGAAGACTAAGCCTACTCAACATTCCGTTAAAGAATTACGTTCAATTGGTATCCAGCCTGATATTTTAATTTGTCGGTCCGATCGACCCTTACCTGCTGCAGAAAAATCAAAAATTGCCTTATTCACTAATGTGGAAGAACGTGGGGTTATATCGCTCGCTGATGCTAAATATATTTATGAAGTTCCTCTCCTATTATGTCAGGAAGGATTAGGAGATCTCGTGGTGGAAAAATTACACCTCACGACCCGTGATCCTGATCTGAGTGAATGGCAATGGGTTGTCGATTCCATGAAACACCCTAAAGCAGAAGTCACCATTGCAATGGTAGGTAAATATACAGAATTAACTGACTCTTATAAGTCATTATCTGAGTCCCTATGTCATGCAGGAATTCAAACCAGTACTCGGGTAAATATCGCCTATGTTGATGCTGAAGAAATAGAAGAGAAAGGTGTTCAGATTTTGCACCAAGCGGATGCTATCTTAGTACCCGGTGGTTTTGGTTCACGCGGTTGCGAGGGGAAAATTCTCGCAGCTCAATATGCGAGAGAAAATAAAATTCCCTTTCTCGGTATCTGTTTAGGAATGCAAATAGCCATCATAGAATTTGCGCGCCATAAGTTAAACTTGGACAAAGCGAATAGTACTGAATTTAATTCTTCCACCCCTTACCCCGTCATTGCACTGGTGACCGAATGGATGACCAGTACCGGCAATGTGCAAAAGAGAAATGACCAATCAGATTTAGGAGGCACTATGCGCCTCGGCGCTCAAGTATGCCATTTAACAGCGCAAACTCTGGCGGCTAAAATTTATGGGACTGATTCAATTTCTGAAAGACATCGCCATCGTTTCGAAGTGAATAACCAATATGTACATGATCTAGAGAAAGCGGGGCTAACTATTTCAGGACGTTCAGCTGATAAGAGCTTGGTTGAAATGATCGAGATATCTGATCATCCTTGGTTTATCGGTTGTCAATTTCATCCTGAATTTCGTTCCACGCCCCGAGATGGACATCCTTTATTTAGCAGTTTTATTGAAGCGGCGAAAGAATTTAAGAGACTAGGATGTGTCTCCTCAGAACTGGCATGAGTCATTATTTGCAGGTAGACTTCAGTCTTTTTAAACTCCCCAAAGGAATATAATGAATATTTGCGGCTTCTCCGTTGGTCTTGAACAACCTTTTTTCTTGTTAGCGGGTCCCTGTGTGATTGAAAGTCGCCAACTCGCTTTGGATACAGCAGGAGAATTGAAAGAAATTTGTTCAACCCTCGGTATTCCCTTCATCTACAAATCGTCTTTTGATAAGGCTAATCGTTCATCGCATAAAAGCTTTCGTGGTCTTGGTGTAAATGAAGGGTTAAAAATTTTAGCTGAGGTCAAACAGACAATCGGAGTACCTGTCGTCACTGATGTACATGAAGATACCCCCCTCAATGAAGTGTCCGAAGTAGTGGATATGTTTCAAACTCCTGCCTTTTTATGTCGTCAAACGAACTTCATTCAAAATGTTGCCAGTTATGGATTACCCATTAATATCAAAAAAGGGCAATTCCTTGCTCCTTGGGATATGGTAAATGTAGTAGAAAAAGCGAAAGCAACAGGCAATGACAAAATATTGGTATGTGAACGTGGAGTCTCTTTTGGGTATAACAATTTAGTGGCAGATATGCGCTCCTTGGTGATAATGCGCGATACATTATGCCCCGTCGTTTTTGATGTTACGCATTCTGTGCAGCTGCCTGGCGGACAGGGTTCCAGTTCCGGTGGTCAACGCGAATTTATTCCTACGTTAGCGAGAGCTGCTACGGCGGTGGGTATCTCCGGCCTGTTTATGGAAACACATCCCAATCCGGATAAAGCATTAAGTGACGGTCCTAACTCATGGCCCCTGGGTAGGATGTACGAACTATTAGAAGTATTAAAAAATATCGACGCTACAATCAAGCAACAGCACACAATAATAAAAGAAAAGGAACTTAGCTAATGGCGGTAGTCAGTGCTATATCTGGAAGAGAAATTTTAGATTCAAGAGGCAGTCCAACCGTGGAGGCAGAGATTCAATTGTCTTCTGGCAAAACAGCTTACGCATGCGTACCTTCAGGGGCCTCGACGGGTTCCCATGAAGCGCTTGAACTCAGAGATGGTGACCCTCGAAGATACGCAGGCAAGGGAGTATTGAAAGCGGTACACCATATTAATACCGAAATCCAAGATGCGTTAGTGGGTATGGACCCGCGCATGCAAGAAGAAATTGATAATAAAATGATAGAATTAGATGGCACTCCAAACAAATCTCGTTTAGGTGCCAACGCTATTCTTGCTGTTTCTCTTGCAATTGCGAAAGCCGCTGCATTAGATGAGGCCCTCCCTCTCTACCGTTATCTCGGCGATGATGGCCCCTTCTTAATGCCCGTGCCATTAATGAATGTTATAAATGGGGGCGCTCATGCGGATAATAATATTGATATACAAGAATTCATGATCGTACCGGTAGGGGCTAATAGCTTTTCTGAAAGTCTGCGTTATGGAGTGGAAGTCTTTCAAGCGCTGAAATCCATCCTTAAAAAGGAAGGCAAAATAACAGCAGTAGGCGATGAAGGGGGATTTGCCCCAGATTTAGCATGCAACGAAGCGGGCATTGAAGCCATTTTAAAAGCAATTTACCTGGCGGGATTTAAGGCGGGCACAGATATATGCTTGGCTCTCGATGTAGCCAGCACAGAATTCTACAAAGACGGTTTTTACTACTTAGACTCTGAAGATAAAAGACTCTCTTCTGGAGAGTTTGTGGATTACTTGAAGAGGTGGGTTGATCAATATCCTATCGTTAGTATCGAAGATGGTTTGAGTGAATCAGATTGGGACGGCTGGGCCTTCTTAACTGAACAGCTCGGAAACAAAGTTCAGTTAGTCGGAGATGATTTATTTGTGACTAACACGCAGTTACTCCAAAAGGGAATCGATGAAGGTATTGGTAATGCTATATTAATTAAGTTGAACCAAATTGGGACATTAACTGAAACTTTGCGCGCTATTGGAATGGCAAAAAATGCTAATTATAGTGCGATTATCTCTCATCGATCGGGAGAAACTGAGGATATCACGATTGCAGATTTGGCCGTAGCGACAGCAGTAGGTCAAATTAAAACAGGGTCACTTTGTCGTTCAGATCGGGTTGCAAAATATAATCAATTACTTAGAATAGAAGAAGCACTTAGAGGACAAGCCCCTTATCCTGGTATTAAGGCTTTTTCTCAATACGCCAATAAACATTAATTTCATGGACGAAATAAAATGTTAAATTTATCTTCTAAATCCTTAACTATGCTTCTCAGCTTATTATTGCTTTTTCTTCAATATGAAATTTGGTCTACCCGAGGTGGATTGAATCATGCGTGGAGGCTTACGCAATCCATTAAAATGGCGCAGGAACAAAATAAAGAGTTACAAGAAAAGAACATGATTTTAGCGGCAGATGTGGACGATCTCCGAAAAGGGGATGAATCCGTGGAAGAGCACGCGCGTATGGATTTGGGCATGATTAAAAAGAATGAAATTTTTTACCAAGTTGTAGATTAGTTGCCTTATGTTTAAAGCAAAATACTGGGTTATTCTTCCTGCTGCAGGTACCGGCCAACGTTTTGGAGGCAATATACCGAAGCAATATTTATCATTGAATGGCAAATCCATCCTTGAACATACGGTCGCTAAATTCCTTTATCATCCGCGTATTGAAAAAATTATCATCACTCTCGATCCCAACGATTATTACTGGCCACAACTGCGGTTAGAAAAGTTAGGTAGCAAAATAATTGCGGTGAAAGGGGGGGCGCAGCGTTGCCACTCTGTTTATCAAGGCCTACAAGCGCTTGCCTCTTTGGCTCATCCTCAAGATTTTGTGCTAGTCCATGATGTGGTTCGACCTTGTCTTGATCACAGCGATATCGATAAATTAATTGCGGAGGTGGGTGACCATCCCGTAGGAGGAATTTTAGGAACTCGGGTGAGGGATACGTTGAAGCATACTAATACAGCAAATGAAATTATAGATACGGTATCACGTGAAAACATTTGGCAGGCTTTAACGCCCCAAATGTTTCGCTACAAATTACTCACCCAATCCCTCTATCAAGCTATCAGTCAACATCAATGGGTCACAGATGAAGCAGCAGCCATTGAAGCTATTGGTTTTATCCCCCTCGTAATTGAAGGACGGCGAGACAATATTAAGATAACGTATCCGGAAGATCTTTTAATCGCTGAGAAATATTGTCAGTAGGAAAAAACATGTTTCGAATTGGCCATGGTTATGACGCTCATTGTTTTGAAGAGGGAAGACCATTAGTGCTGGGGGGGGTGAGAATTCCCTCTTCTAAAGGGATGAAGGCTCATTCCGACGGTGATGTTATTCTGCATGCGATTTGCGATGCTTTATTAGGGGCGGCTGCGTTGGGTGATATTGGACAACATTTTCCAGATACGCAAAAAGAGTACGCCAATATTGATAGCCGAATCTTGCTGCGACAAGTTGCAGCCCTAGTAACCGACAATAATTACCACATCAATAATGTTGATGTGACCGTTCTCGCTCAAACTCCCAAGTTGGCGCCTTATATTGCCGAGATGCGACGAAATATCGCTAACGAACTTTTATTAACTTTCAATGATGTCAACGTTAAAGCCACAACGACAGAAAAGATGGGCTTCATTGGTCGTGAAGAAGGCATTGCTTGTTATGCTGTGACATTACTTATGAGAAAAACAAAATGAATATATTATTAAGCAATGATGATGGTGTGTACGCAAAAGGTCTCAATGTGCTTGCCGACACCTTAAGTGAATTAGGCACCATTAATATAGTCGCACCTGATCGCAATAGAAGTGGGGCAAGTAACTCTCTCACCTTGTCAACGCCGCTACGTATCCGAAGATTGGCTGCAAATGTAGTGAGTGTTGAAGGCACCCCTACAGATTGCGTGCATTTAGCAATCACTGGCTTGTTAAAAGATCAAGCAGACATGGTTGTTTCCGGTATTAATGAAGGCGCTAATTTAGGCGATGATACGCTTTATTCAGGCACGGTAGCCGCAGCAATCGAGGGCCGTTTTTTAGGGTTACCCGCCATTGCCGTTTCCTTAGTAGGAACGTCTTTTCTTTATTATGAAACGGCCGCTAAAGTAGCCAAATGCTTAGTAAGCCGCTTAACCCATAACAAACTGCCCGCTAATACCATATTGAACGTCAATGTGCCCGATGTACCTTATGAAGAGCTGAGAGGATGGGAAGTCACCCGGCTGGGTAAACGTCATCGTTCAGAACCTATTATTGAACAGAAAGATCCACGAGGTCATCCGGTATATTGGGTTGGGCCCGCGGGTCCGGAGCAAGATGCAGGGCCAGGAACTGATTTTTGTGCTATTCGCGAAGGCAAGGTTTCGATAACCCCCTTGCAAGTAGACTTAACTCAATACAGCGCTTTTGAACAATTATCAGCATGGGTAAGGGGAATAGAGTGAAGAAGGTACTCAGTATATTTTCCTCCATGTATGATCGAGTGCTCGGCTGGTCTGAACATCCTAAAGCGCCTTATTACCTTGCCTTTTTAAGTTTTTCCGAAGCCTCATTTTTCCCCATCCCCCCTGACTTTATGTTAGCGCCGATGTCAATTTCTAAGCCTCAGAGAGCTTGGTGGTATGCCACGGTCACGACCCTTAGCTCAGTCTTGGGAGGGATTTTCGGCTACTTACTGGGATTATTTTTTATTAGTTTAATTGAGCCCTATCTCGTCAAACTTGGCTATGAGGTTGTCTTCCACAAAGTCCAGCATTGGTTTCTTACGTGGGGATTTTGGGCACTATTTTTTGTGGGTTTCACTCCAATACCGTATAAAGTATTTACCATTGCAAGCGGGGCGGTAGGGATGCCCATGTTGCCATTTATATTGGCCTCCATGGTAGGGCGAGGCAGTCGCTTTTATTTAGTTTCCGCACTAATGCGAATGGGTGGCAAAAAAATGAAAAATCACTTACGGGTCTATATCGATTGGATGGGTTGGATTTTATTGGCCATTATAATTTCACTGCTCGCACTGTATTTTTTCCGATAAACTATGACATATGCGAGAGGCATTTTTTACCCACTGTTAATCTGCAGCTTACTGATAGGAGGTTGTAGTGTTCCCGCGACCTATGCCCCAGTAATCAATGCCTGGCAAGATCCAGGAGCCTTGAAGAGTCGTTACCGCGTTCAAAAAGATGATACTATCTACTCTATCGCTTGGGCATTTGATATGGACTATCGAGACCTTGCTAGAATTAATCATCTCACCCCCCCTTATCATTTGAAGCCAGGTCAAACATTGACAATGTGTCTTTTTGCTTCGCCAGCTGCGGCATCTAAAAATAACGATAGAGAGGAAGAGGTTACTATTTACACGCTTAAAAAAGAGTGCGACTACATTGATACTCCCCTTTGCAATGCTCCTTGTCTGCCTTTCCCTTGCCCTAGCTCAGCCTCTACAACACAGGCCGGAATGGAATTAAATTTACCTGAGGTACAACAACATTCGGTTGATTTTCGCACTTCCCAAAAAATTGCTCTTTGCCCAGAAGAGAAAAATATAATTGAGCTACCAAAGCAGACAGCTGTGTCAAATAGAGATAAAATAGGAGTGAATGAAAGTCATTGCAAACACTGGCAATGGCCGGCTACGGGGAAAATTGTAAAAGCGTTTTCATTACAGGAGGGAGGATGTAAAGGCTTAGATATTACAGGCAATCTGGGAGACCCCGTGAAAGCGGTGGCGCCAGGTAAAGTGGTTTATAGTGGTTCTGGATTACGTGGTTATGGCAATTTGGTAATAATCAAACATTCAGAAAATTATTTAAGCGCTTATGCCTATAATAAGAAGTTGTTGGTAAAGGAAGGAGATGTGGTGAAGGCAGGAGACGAAATTGGCAAGATGGGACAAAACAATACAGGAGATGTTTTGTTACATTTTGAAATTCGTCGTAATGGTAAGCCTGTTAACCCACAACTCTATTTATAAATTTTAAATGGATTTAAAATTTAAGGAGAGAAAGCGTGGCTATTCGTAAACTTAAGGTTCGTAAAGTTAAGGTTGAGCCTGAAAAGGAAGTCCAAGATATGCCGCCCGAAGCTGACGCTGAGGTAGAAGCAGATCTTGATCTAGATGAAGACTTTGGACGTATAGAAAGTGAGGAGGAAGCAGCGGCTGCAGCAGAACAAGAAAAAACTGAATTTAAAGATATTCTAAGTCGTACCCGAACCAAACCCAAACAGTTTGATCCCACCCAAATGTATCTCAATGAAATTGGCTTCACAGATTTACTTACTGCCCAGCAAGAGATTTCACTCTCTACAGCGGCGCATAAAGGAGATGAACCCTCACGTCTTAAGATGATTGAAAGTAATTTACGCCTGGTTGTTAAAATTGCGCGTCGATATATAGGAAGAGGTTTAGCCTTCTTAGACTTAATTGAAGAAGGAAACCTTGGCTTAATGCATGCGGTAGAAAAGTATGATCCTAATCGGGGTTTTCGTTTTTCGACCTACGCCACCTGGTGGATTCGACAAACAATTGAGCGCGCCATCATGAATCAGAGTCGGACTATTCGGTTGCCAATCCATGTCGTCAAGGAGTTAAATACTTATTTACGCGCGGCAAGACAACTGACCCAAACCCTCGATCATGAACCTTCATCTGAAGAAATTGCAGAATTAGTGGATAAGCCGATTGAAGAAATTCAAAGAATGCTTGAACTCAATAAGGACGTGACTTCTATCGATGTTCCTTTATCTCAAGAAACGGACAAACCTCTAGTCGAAGTTATCGCTGATGAAACAAATCAAGATCCTGTTGATATTCTCCAGGATGCCGATCTTTTAGATCAGATCGACAAATGGATGAGTCATTTAAGTGAGAAACAGCAAGAAGTTTTATCTCGACGTTATGGCTTAAGGGGTTACGATCGTGAGACGTTGGAGGAAGTCGGCAAGGCAATTGGCTTGACGAGGGAACGAGTGCGACAAATACAATTCGAAGCCCTACGCGAATTGCGTGATATTCTCAAGTTACATGGCATCGATAAAGAGCTGATTAAAGAATAGTTCGATCAAGGCAGAGGTCTGGATGAAGTCACGCTTCATCCAGACTATCACGCTTAGAAATGGGGATTAGCCGCGGCTTAGAGAGGCTGGGGTTCACTCAATACTTGCGCTACTCTGAAAATTCCATAGACAGCAGCTAGGCCAATCGAAAAGAAAAAAGTATGTGCAACTATTAATGCTGCCGAAAAAATATCAATGATAGGATCATAGTTAAAAAGTCCTACCACCCCGAGGTCTAGCCCCCCTATGATGAGTAAAATTAATGCAATCCAATCGAGCGTTTTTATTAGCATGTACACCGTCCTGTGATGTGGCTACACTTTTCTTTCCTTGTTCAACTCCACAATTGTTTTTGGCTCTTTTGTGAGAATTGAGGAGAGATCTGAGTGAAGTTGTTTGCCTATCTGAGTCGCAGAAAACAAGCCTTTTATGAGGTGTTTGTTGCTTCTCAATGTCTTAACAACCAGTATATAGTAAGCAGAGTGCGCTTTGATAGTATTAATGATGTGTCCCACTTGGGCATTTTTTAGATGTGATATGTCGAGCACAATTATATGCTCACGAGGGCTCATCAACATTTCCACGGTTATTTCAGCGCGATTTAGACCTTTGGCTTGCATAAGTTGCAAAGGGCGCTCACTCAAGATATCTTCAAAGCTGATAAGTCCAATCACTTGGCGGTTTTCTTCTACCAACAACATTTGTTGATGTCTTACCTTCATTTCATGAGCCGCAACGTCGATAGACGATTTGGGCGGGATGGTTGCAGGAAAAACCTTAGCGAAATCAGTGAAAATTGACTTCGCAGAGTCATTTAGCTTCACGAGCTCTGGCAGCTTTTCTTCCATAGAAGTAAGTTCATTGTTTTTGAAGAGATTCAACGTTGGTATTGTTTCAAAAATAGCCATTTTGATTCCTCAGACTTGAAATTTATCTTTACACCCTTATCTAATAGTTTAGTCATTTTAGATAGGTTTATGAGGAGTGAGTTAATGGCTGTTCAATCGCAACAAGAGACAATGCCCTTTCAAGCAGAGGTAAAGCAATTACTTTATCTCGTGACACATTCATTATATAGCAACAAAGAAATATTCCTTCGAGAGCTTATTTCCAACGCTTCAGACGCTGCTGACAAGCTACGGTTTGAAGCGCTAACGGATGCTCAACTTTATGAAAATGGTCCTGATCTAAAAATTTGGATCGATATCGACAAAGAAGCTCGAACAATTACTATTCGTGACAACGGCATCGGGATGACTCGCGAAGAAGTTGTCCAAAATCTTGGCACTATTGCAAAATCAGGTACACGTGAGTTTTTAGAAAAATTAACGGCTTCTCAGAGTAAGGATGCGCATCTTATTGGGCAATTCGGGGTAGGTTTTTATTCCTCTTTTGTGGTTGCAGATAAAGTGGTGGTCAAAACTCGGCGGGCAGGTATGACTCCTGAGCAGGGTGTTTACTGGGAATCAGAAGGTCAAGGTCAGTTCATCATTGAAAATATCAACAAAGAATCCCGAGGCACGGAAGTTGTCTTGCATTTAAAAAAGGAAGACGATGAATTTCTCGACGAGTGGAGAATAAAGAATATCATCACCAAATATTCTGACCATATTCTCTTACCTATTGTGATGAAAGAACCTAAGTTAGAAGAGGTAGCAGCAGAAGAAGAGGGTAAGGAGCCTGTGTTAGAAGAAGTGACTGTAAATAAAGCAACAGCACTGTGGACACTTCCTAAGAGCCAGATCACAGATGAAGAATACAATACGCTCTATAAACATATTGCCCATGATTTTGAAGATCCCCTAGTGTGGTCTCATAATAAAGTGGAAGGTAAATTAGAATATACGAGCTTGTTATATATTCCTGCACGCGCTCCATTTGATATTTGGAACCGCGATCATTATAAAGGACTCAAACTTTATGTTCGCCGCGTATTCATTATGGATGACGCCGAACAATTATTGCCCTCTTATCTGCGATTTGTAAGGGGTATTGTCGATTCTAACGACCTACCACTTAATGTGTCTCGAGAAATTCTGCAAAATAATCATGTGATAGATTCGATTCGTACCGCGTCTACTCGCCGAGTGCTGGATATGTTAGAGAAGTTATCGATTGATGATAATGACAAGTATAAGAAGTTTTTGAGTGCATTTGGTCAAGTGTTAAAGGAAGGCCCTGCGGAAGATCATACGAATAAAGAACGTATTGCAAAACTGTTTCGATTCTCCACCACACGAGATGATAATGCAGACCCTTCTGTGTCACTAGACGAATACATTAAAAATATGAAGGAAGATCAAGATAAAATTTACTATGTCATCGCAGATACTTTTAACGCAGCGAAAAACAGCCCACACTTAGAAATTTTCCGTAAAAATGGGGTCGAAGTTTTACTGCTGAGTGACAAGATTGATGAATGGTGGGTGGCTCACATGGATGAGTATGCTGGCAAAAAATTCCAATCCGTTGCTAAGGGTGATTTAAACATCACTAAGCAAGATGAAGAAGTAAATAAGGAACTTGAGGAAAAATACCAAGATGTCGTTAAACGTATCAAAGATGTTCTTGAAGACAAGGTAAAAGAGGTACGGGTTACTAATCGGTTAACTGATTCTCCCGCCTGCTTGGTGACTGATGATAATGAAATGAGCGCGCATTTGCAGCGGATGCTCTCTGCTTCAGGGCAATCATTTCCGGGCAGTAAGCCTATCTTGGAAATAAACCCTACTCATCCGATTATCAATTATCTGAATCAAGCGAGTGATGATGAGCTAAAAAATTGGAGTCAGATATTATTTGATCAAGCCTTGCTGGCTGAGGGAGGTCAACTTGAAGATCCAGGAAGCTTTGTGAAAAATATTAATTCATTGCTTGTTAAGCAAGTCATGAAGTAGTGCTTTAGTGCTCGATCATTCCCGCAGTGCGGGAATGATCATTTTATCCCGCCCTGTAGCTTTATAATATCCCCATAAAAACGCTGTATTTTGAAACTTTTCAAATCTGCTAAAGTTGATTTGTATTCGCATCCAAAGTGATTAGTTGGCTAGGAGTGCACGTATAGGAGCGAGTAGTTACGTTAATTTTTAATTAGGTAGATTGATGTGAAAGGGTTTTCATTAATAGAGGTTTTGATTGTGCTCTTCTTGTTTTCTTGCCTGATCATAAATTATGCACAACATAAATTCAGAATTAAAATCTCGCTGCAGCAATCCTATTACAAACATCTCGCCTTACAACAGATACTCTCATTACAAGAGCGATTAAAGGTAAATGAAGATGTTTCTCATCGGCTTCACGAAATTAATGAATGGCAGCAAGAAAATGGGCATATCTTACCCCAAGGGAGAGGGGCGGTGCATTGGCAATTCGGAAAACCGGCTATCGCTACCTGTTGGAAATACGGATCCTATCAGTGCGTAACATTTCCTGCTTCAGACAACAAAAGTTAAAGGGTTTTACATTAATCGAAACCCTGATGGTTAATTTATTGGGCAGCGCGCTAATTTTATTATTTTTAATTTTATTTTCTAATTGTCTGAGATTTTATCTCGCGGTTAATTTACTTTCAGAAGAATTAGAGAATCAACGCTATGGATGCTTCTTCTTACGTAATGTATTTGTGGGGGTAAATAGCGTGCGGGGGCTTGATGGAGGTGAAGTCCATTCTAAAGGATTACCTGTTAAACGATTGACTGATGCAATAGAGATGACAATTGCAAATGAAAATCAAATAAAAAAAGTAATTCTATATGTGGGTCAAAGTCCTCTTAACCCCCTCAATTCATCCCTTTTCATGAAGCAGCAGGGTAAACCTCGTATCGAAACGATTGCCAAAATCGTGGATATGAGAGCGTTGTATGGTCTTAAATGTGCGAAGTCGCAGAATGTTTGTGGGTATGTTGGGTTCTCATCCGGCATTGATTGGTCTCAAGTCATAAGTCTGAAGCTGACTTTATTTTCGAAGGATAATCTCATTGCAAAACCGTGGAGTGTGTATATCGCGATTAAAAAGAAGCATTGATATACGGGGTCATGTCTTAATGACTTGCCTGTTCTTCTTTGTGATTACTTGCCTCTTTATTTTGAAGGCCGCCTCTTCGTCGTTCATACAGCAAAAACTGGTGGGTAATGTGGTGCGGTTTTATGACTGCTCAATAGGGCGCCCCCTGTCTTCATTGAATAATCCTTGCTTTTGATTTTATATTCGATAAAATGAATAATAATTCATAATTATTAGCTTTAAATGTATATTTATTGAGTATTGAGGTGGAGATGAAATTGCAATCAAAGCATTTACTAACGGGAGGGGAATTAGATAACAAGGAGTTAATTTATCTTTTGGAATTAGCGAATGAGCTCAAAACTAATCGTTATTCCTATTCGACGGTATTACATCAAAAGCATTTGGCATTGATGTTTGATAAACACTCGTTACGCACACGTATTAGTTTTACCCTGGCTATGCGGGAGTTAGGGGGAGATATCGTCGAAAGCCAAAATAACAATCGTAAGCAAGAGGAACCTGAAGACCAAATGCGGGTATTACAAGGTTATTGTGATGCCGTAATGATTAGAACTCATGCTGACGAGACAATAAATAGAATGCAGACAGTGGCCAGTGTCCCCTTGATTAACGGTCTTTCGAATTTTTATCATCCCTGCCAAGCTTTAGCCGACTTAATGACTTTACAAGAAAAATTTCATCAATTAAAAGGGCTCAAGATTGCTTTCGTGGGTGATGGCAATAATGTTTTGCATAGTTTATTACTCATGGCGCCAAAGTTAGGTGTAGAAGTCCACTATAGCTGCCCAGTGAATTATGGACCTGATCCTGAGATTTTGCAGGAGGCACACAAAAACGTGGGCAGGGGATCAATTACGTCTTTCAACAATCCTATGAGTGCCGTTAAAAATTGTCATGCGGTATATACTGATGTTTGGACGAGCATGGGGTTTGAAGAACGTAATATTGAGAGTTTTGAGGGATTCCAGGTGGATGAAGTGTTAATGGCTCACGCAGAGCCTGAGGCCCTTTTTATGCATTGTATGCCGATGAATCGTGGCCAAGAGGTGAGTTTAACCTTGCCGGATCAACCTTGTTCCGTGATATTCCAGCAAAGCGAAAATCGCTTACATGTACAAAAAGCACTCCTTTATCAATTACTTTATTAAGAGGTCGTGATGAATAAAATAGTACTGGCTTATTCGGGTGGGTTAGACACCTCTATTGCCATCAAGTGGCTAAAAGAAAAATACCATTACGACGTTATAGCGGTCAGTATAGATGTGGGAGAAAATAAGGATTGGTTGGCTATTAAACAGAAAGCCTATGACATTGGAGCAGTTCAATGTCACGTTATTGATGCTAAACAAATATTTGCAGAGCAATTTCTTGGACTCGCTCTACAAAATAATGCTTTATACGAAGGGGTCTATCCTCTTATATCGGCTTTATCGCGACCTTTGATTGCAAAAATATTGGTAGACATTGCTCACCAGGAACAAGCTGTCGCTGTGGCGCATGGTTGTACTGGAAAAGGGAATGATCAAGTTCGCTTTGACGTTTCTATCTCTGTATTAGACCCAACACTGAAAATAATCGCGCCTGTTAGGGAGGCGCCTCTCGCCAGAGAAGAAGCTATCCTCTATGCAAAAAAGCATAATATACCCCTGCCCATTGATTTAGAAAATCCATTCAGTATTGATCAAAATCTGTGGGGGCGAAGTTGTGAATGCGGTGTGTTGGAAGACCCATGGTGCGAGCCTCCTGAGGCTGCTTTTGAATGGACGAAACCAATTGAGGCAATAACGACGGCACCGACTGAAATTACGCTGGATTTTGTCAAAGGTTTACCCGTCGCGTTGAATAATGAGCGACTCCCTTTGCATCAATTAATTGCCAAGCTAAATATTCTGGCCGGTGAGCAAGGAGTGGGTCGAATTGATCATATAGAAAATCGTTTAATTGGGATTAAGTCGCGAGAGGTCTATGAAGCCCCAGCTGCAATGACGTTAATAAAAGCACACCAAGCTTTAGAAGCGTTGACGCTGCCGCGTGAGGTTATGCATTTTAAACCATTCATAGAACAAAAAATGACAAATTTAATCTATGAAGGTCTCTGGTATTCCCCTTTAAGAGCGGCGTTAGTCGCATTTACGGAACAGACCCAGTCAACCGTTACTGGAACCGTGCGACTTAAACTGAGTAAGGGCAACATTAATGTGGTGGGTCGAAAATCTGACCACTCTTTATATAATTTAGCCTTGGCGACGTATGCTGCAGAGGATGCTTTTGATCATCAAGCAGCGCTTGGCTTTATTAAATTGTGGGGTTTACCCTTGCAAGTTTTTTCACAAGTGAATAGTAAATTATTGAGCAAACCTATCTTGGAGGAAGAGCGGTGAAACTGTGGGGTGGAAGATTTGGGAAACCAACCGATAAGATAATGGAAGAATTTGGTGCATCAATTCATTTTGACCATATTCTTTGGCGCGAAGATATCTTGGGAAGTCTTGCGCATGTCAAAGCGCTGCGCCATGCCAATGTGCTCTCTGCAGAAGAGGCTTTGCTGCTATGCGACAGTTTATCTAGAATTGAACATAAAATAAAAACTGAAAACGTTAATTTCACTACCCAAGATGAAGATATTCATATGAATATTGAACGGCAATTATCCAATGACATAGGCGAATTAGCTGGCAAAGTACACACGGGCCGTAGCCGAAATGATCAGGTCGCTTTAGATATGCGGCTTTATATGCGCAAACAAATTTTGATTTGTATTGAAAATAGCAGTGCATTACAGCAACAATTAATTCATTTAGCTAAGCAACATATGGATATTATTTTTCCGGGCTATACCCACCTTCAGCGAGCTCAACCTATTCGTCTGGCGCATCATTGGCTGGCGTATGCTTGGATGTTAGATCGAGATATCACTCGTCTTAAGCATAATTTTTCGAGTACTAATATACTGCCACTGGGCGCTGGGGCGGTGGCTGGCACGAGTTTTCCCACCGATCAAGAATTTTTAGCTAGGGAGCTGAAGTTCGATGCCATTTATCTCAATAGTATGGATGCCGTTAGTGACCGCGATTACTTGGTGGAATTTCTTTCTTCTGCTTCGTTGATCATGATGCATTTATCAAAGCTTTGCGAAGAGTTGATCGTCTGGTCTTCTCAGGAATTTTCATTCATTGAATTAGACGATGCATTTTGTACCGGTAGTAGCATGATGCCGCAAAAGAAAAACCCTGATGCTGCCGAACTGATTCGTGGGAAAACCGGCAGGGTCTATGGTTCATTGATATCAATGCTTACCGTTTTAAAAGGCTTGCCCCTTGCCTACAACAAGGATTTACAGGAAGACAAGGAAGGCGTGTTTGACACTGTCAAGACAGTGAATGATTGCCTCATCATCATGAAAGGCATGATGGCTTCTCTAAAAATTAATCGCGAGCACATTGACCAGAGTTTGCAGGCAGGATTTTTGTCTGCCACGGAATTAGCAAATTATTTGGTAAAAAAAGGAATGCCATTCAGGCAGGCCCATGAACGAGTGGGTAGTTTGGTCAAGTATTGTCTGCAAAAAGAAATCACTTTTACTGAGCTCGATTTAAATATCTTTAAAGAATTTTCAGTGTTATTTGAAGAAGACATTATTCCGCTCTTGTCAGCAGCTAATGTGGTTGAGCTGCAAACCACTTTGTGTGGCACGGCCAAAGCTTCTGTCATGCACCAAATTGCTACAGTGGAAAAACATTTAGAGGAAACCCATCTCTGGATGAGCGAAAAGCGCTGAGGGGAAGGTAACTATTCAGCACTAATTTTTGAATTTTTCTCGAAGGTTGTTCAGTTTTGCGCTGAATAGTTACAGGGGAAGTTAAATTATTTCGCCTTGACGGAGGGTTAAAACATCATAGCCCTCATTTGTCACGAGAATGGTATGTTCCCACTGAGCCGACAGTTTTCGATCCTTGGTAATCACGGTCCAGCCATCGGGTAATAATTTGATGTGGCGTCCCCCCGCGTTGATCATAGGTTCGATGGTGAAAGTCATACCAGGCTGTAAGGTTATGCCTGTGCCCGCCTTCCCGTAATGAAGCACTTGAGGATCTTCATGAAAGGCTGCGCCTATACCATGGCCACAATATTCTCTTACTACTGAAAAGCGCTGTGATTCAGCATGTTTTTGGATGGCGGCTCCAATATCACCGAGACGAATTCCGGGTTTAACCATGCGGATGCCCAGATAAAGACACTCTTGGGTGATATTCACCAGCCGTTTAGAGAGGATAGAGGGCTGGCCCACAAAGAACATTTGGCTGGTATCGCCAAAATAATCGTCTTTAATTACCGCAACATCGACATTTATGATATCACCATCTTTGAGTTTTTTGTCGCCGGGAATGCCATGACAAACCACATGGTTTACAGAGGTGCAGACCGACTTTGGAAAACCATTGTAATTAAGCGCAGCCGGTATAGCCTGCTGGTGATTCACTATATGGTCATGACAAATGGCATCTAATTCACCCGTTGTCATCCCGGCCTGCACGTGGGGTGCAATAATTTCGAGCACTTCAGCGGCTAAACGGCCAGCGGTTCGCATTTTAGTGATTTCTTCTGAGGATTTGATGCTAATAGTCATAATTCATCCGGCTAACATTGTTGTAGTTATTATTGTTGATTTTTCTTTAATTATCTAGACTTACCTGTGTTTTACCTCTGAGGTAGTCATCCGCCATCATCCCGCGACTTGATAGCGGGGTCCAGCATCCGATGTGAGTTCCGCGATCAAGTCGCGGGAGTTCATTTAGTGAGTTGGGTGGACATTATTTACTGTAATGTGGTATAAACGGCCCAGCGCAATTGTGCGTCAATTTATTTAATTTTTAATTCACACACATATCGTCACATGGTTTTGGGTGCTCCTAAGGATTGGGGGTTAAACTATGGGATATGTGGAGGCAAAACCCAGGAGTTAAACCTATGAGCAATACTATTTCTATGCGTCAGATGCTTGAAGCTGGCGTGCATTTTGGACATCGAAAAAGAGATTGGAACCCTAAGATGTCTGAATTTATCTTCGGTATTCACTACCAAGTGCATATCATTAATTTAGAATTAACCTTACCCTTATTCCGAGATGCCCTCAATTTCGTTTCACATTTAGCGGCTAAAAAAGGCAAGATTATGTTCGTGGGAACAAAGCAAGCTGCCGGAGAAATCATCAAAGAAGAAGCAACGCGTTGTGGCATGCCTTATGTCAACCATCGTTGGCTTGGTGGAATGTTGACGAACTATAAAACCATTCGTCAGTCAATTAAACGCTTAAAAGATCTGGAAGCTACTTTTGAAAGTGGTGGTTTTGAAGGCCTCACCAAGAAAGAAAAATTGAACTTAACGCGTGAAAAAGAAAAATTAGACAGAAGCTTGGGCGGTATTAAAGATATGGGCACCTTACCAGATGCCTTATTTATTATTGATGTGGGCCACGAAAAAATTGCTATTGACGAAGCGGTGAAGCTGGGTATTCCAGTAATCGGTATTGTTGATACCAATAACAGTCCAGAACGCATCGATTACCTTATCCCTGGAAATGATGACTCTATTCGTGCAATTCAGCTTTATACTCAATCAATTGCTGATGTCATTTTAGAAGCTCGTTCATCACATGCTATCGAAGAGATGGATAAAGGTGAACCTGAGGGTGAAAAAGCGAAGACGGATGAAAAAGGCAAACGAAAAGTTGTCACTAAAAAAGCACCTCCACCTGTTGTTAAGAAAGCAAAAGAAGATAATGAAAATTTAGAAGCGGACTCTGACAACCAATCGAAACCCAAAAAAGTAGCTTCTCCTAAAGCAAGCGATAAAAAACCTGCTGATAAAAGAGAGCCAAAATCTAATGTCTCTGAATCTTCTGAAGCAGAGAGATCAGGTGCGGCTGTAGAGGAGTAATTTGATTAGTTGTTACCTTAAATTGCAGTGTACATAGCATAGGAATTGCTTCATTTCTGTAATGTGTATCAGTTGCAAAGTACAACAAAATATCGGGGGCTATGAGCCCCCTTTCTACAACAATGAGAGGTTATAATGATAGTTTCTGCAGATCAGGTTAAATTACTTAGAGAACGTTCAGGTTCCGGAATGATGGAATGCAAAAAAGCGTTGGTTGAAGCCAATGGCGATATCGATACAGCCTTTGAATATCTACGCAAAAAAGGCAGCGCCCAAGCCGATAAAAAAGCCAGTAATATTGCAGCTGAAGGTCGCATGATTATTAAAATATCCCCTGATTATAAACATGCAGCTATGGTAGAAATTAATTCACAAACCGACTTTGTTGCTAAAGATGATAGCTTTAAAGAATTTGCAGAAGGGGTAGCGATGTGCGCTCTGGCAGCCGGTGTTTCCGATGTAAGCGCTATTGCAGAACTGAAGTTTAATGACTCTGAAACAATTGAAGAAAAACGCCGTTCATTAGTGGGCAGATTAGGTGAGAATATTCAAATCCGCCGCGCCCATATCATGCATTCTGAGGGAACTATTGGATCTTACTTACACAGCGACAGAATCGGAGTGTTAGTCCAGTTGTCTACCGATAATAAGGAATTGGGTAAAGATTTAGCCATGCACATTGCGGCGAGTTGTCCGCGCGCTATCTCCCCCAGTGATATTCCTCAATCTGTTATCGAAAAAGAACGCGAAATTTTTACCGCTCAAGCACAAGCTAGCGGCAAGCCTAACGATATCATTGAAAAAATGGTAGAAGGTCGGATTAAGAAATTTACCAGTGAAGAATGTTTACTAGGCCAGCCCTTTGTGAAGGATCCTTCGCGCACTATTGATGCACTGTTAACCAGTGAAAATGCAAAAGTTCTTTCATTCGTACGTTTTGAAGTAGGTGAAGGGATAGAGAAAAAAGTTGAAAACTTTGCCGATGAAGTTATGGCTCAAGTGCGTGGGAGCAAATAATGCCGAATAGTCAGCCACTCTATCGGAGGATCTTACTCAAGTTAAGTGGTGAAGCCCTCATGGGTAAGAGCGACTTTGGTATTGATCCCACCGTATTAGATCGTCTAGCGAATGAAGTGTCTGAAGTAGTCCAGTTAGGAGTACAAGTGGGCTTAGTCATTGGAGGTGGCAATCTATTTCGAGGAGCTGCGCTAACTAAATCCGGCTTAGGACGAGTTTCTGCTGACTATATGGGCATGCTTGGCACATTGATGAATTCATTAGCATTGAGAGATGCTTTTGAAAGAGCAAATCTGCCTACGCGTATTTTATCAGCTATTCCTATGAGTGGTATTGTAGATCACTACGATAGAAGGAAGGCGATTCATCATTTGCAAAAAGGCCGCGTAGTCATTTTTGCCGGAGGCACGGGAAACCCATTAGTGACGACAGATTCTGCAGCAAGCCTACGCGGTATTGAAATTGAGGCAGATATTTTATTGAAAGCCACCAATGTAGATGGTGTTTACACTGCCGACCCTGCTAAAGATAAGACGGCTACACGTTACTCACATTTAACGTACAAAGAAGTCTTAGAGAAAGAATTAGCGGTGATGGATTTGGCAGCATTTTGCCAGTGTCGGGATCATGATTTACCCGTCCGAGTTTTTGATATTCGTCAAGAAGGATCCTTAATGAATGTGATAATGGGAGAAGGAGAAGGAACACTGGTTGATAGAGGAGATAAACATGATTAATGAAGTCACCCAAGATGCTGATAAGAGAATGGCAAAGAGTATTGATGCTCTGAAACATGATTTAACTAAATTACGCACCGGTCGGGCTCACCCAAGTTTATTAGAACACATAAAAGTTTCTTATTATGGTTCGGAAACGCCCTTAAGTCAGGTGGCTAATATTGCAATTGAAAATTCTAGAACACTTGCGGTTACTACCTGGGAAAAAGACATGATCGGGGTGGTTGAAAAAGCGATACGGACGTCTGACTTAGGGCTCAATCCCGCGACAGCTGGAACAGTAATCCGAGTTCCTCTGCCTCCTTTAAATGAAGAAAGACGCCGCGATCTCGTAAAAGTCATCAGAGAGCTTGCAGAAGAAGCAAGGGTTGCAATACGCAATATTAGACGCGATGCGAATCAAATGTTAAAAGATCTCCTTAAAGAAAAAGCAATTACCGAAGACGATGAACGCAGAGGCGAAGTTCTTATTCAAAAAATCACTGACAAGCATGTGGGTGATATAGATAAGATTATTGCATCGAAAGAAGCTGATCTGATGGCTATCTAATGGCCAAACCCCCTTCAACTGACAGAGACGAAACGAATGAATAAATTGCCAAAACATGTGGCAATTGTAATGGATGGTAATGGTCGTTGGGCACAAAAAAAGTGTTTACCGCGCGTTGCTGGGCATGAAGCAGGTGCTGAATCTGTTAAACAAATTGTGAAAACCTGTTCTGAAAAAGAGATTGGGATTCTAACGCTTTTTGCTTTCAGTAGTGAAAATTGGCGACGCCCTCCGGAAGAAGTCGAACATCTAATGAATCTTTTTTTGCAGACACTGCGCCAAGAAACTGAAAATTTACACAAAAATAATATACGCCTTCGCGTTATTGGCGACTGTAAGCGTTTCAATGATGAGCTGCGAGAACAAATTCATATTTCTCAAACCATGACCGAACAGAATACGGGCTTAACCTTGGTGATTGCCGCCAATTACAGTGGCCGCTGGGATATCGTTAATGCCACTCATTCCATTGCAAAAGAAGTGGTGGAAGGTAAGATTCAATTACAAGACATTACGCCTGAGCTTTTTCAAAACTATGTTTGTTTGAATAATTTGCCGGAACCCGATCTTTTTATCCGCACCAGTGGCGAACAAAGAATAAGTAATTTTATGCTCTGGCAATTTGCCTACACCGAGCTCTATTTTAGTGATGTTCTTTGGCCGGACTTCAAAGAAAAAGAATTTCAAGATGCACTAAATTTTTATGCCTCCCGGGAACGCCGATTTGGTCTTATAAGCGAACAGCTATCAAAGGAACTCTTAGATGCTTAAACCTAGAATTTTTACAGCATTAATTTTGATTCCGATTGTTATTGCTGCCGTATTTTTCATGCCGCCGTTAACTTTTTTTTCATTAGCCTTATTGGTTATTTTATTAGCGGGTTGGGAATGGTCCATCCTGGCAGAACTCCCTAACTTGACTTTGAGAATCGGCTTTCTTGTATTGTTAGCGGCCGTCTTAGTGCTCTCGGTGTTCGTGCCACTCTATGTCATTATTTCACTCGCGGTTGTATGGTGGCTAATTGCCATTACGCTTCTGGCGATTTACCCTCGAGGCAAGGAACGGTGGGGCAACAGTATATGGATTCGTAGTCTCATAGGTTTTTTAGTTTTGACACCCTGTTGGGTTGGACTCATTATTCTACAAGGTTTTAGTCCTATAGTTTTGATGTATTGCCTGATCTTAATTTGGGGCGCTGATACTGCAGCTTACTTCGCCGGAAAAAAATGGGGGCAGCATAAACTGGCCCCGGCTATCAGTCCTGGAAAAACCTACGAAGGTTTTATTGGGGGCTTGATCGCCGCTGCAGTTATTGCAGGAGTTGGCTTTTGGGTTTTACGCATTCCTTCTGATCGGGGATTATTATTTTTCATTGTGAGTGTGATCGGCGGTGGACTGATTAGTGTGATCGGCGATTTATTTGAGAGCATGATGAAGCGTCAATCCCATATTAAGGATAGTGGTTCGATATTACCAGGCCATGGAGGGTTATTAGATAGAATCGATAGCATGACCACCGCAATTCCTTTTTTTGCTTTATTTTTTCCTTATCTTTTTAATTAAGCGTGCCAGGGTCTGAAATTGAATAAACGTATTACTATATTAGGCTCCACGGGTTCCATCGGTAAAAGCACATTAAATCTCTTAGGAGTTCATCCTGATAAGTTTGAAGTATTCGCTTTAACCGCCAAATCAAAAATCGACGTGCTATCGACACAATGTCAACAGTTCAATCCTAATTTCGCCGTGGTCGAGTCTGAGTATCATGCCAACCAACTGCAGCAAAAACTTGCGGGTGCCAAACTAAGAACGAAGATTTTACACGGCGCTGCAGCTTTACAGGAGGTCGCTTCGGCAGCAGAAGTAGATTATGTTATGGCGAGTATTGTAGGTGCCGCAGGCTTGCTACCGACCTTAGCTGCCGCAAGAGCAGGCAAACGTATTCTATTGGCGAATAAAGAAGCGCTAGTGATGTCGGGCGCATTATTTATGAAAACGATCGCTGAATTTGGTGCGGAATTACTGCCGGTAGATAGTGAACATAATGCCCTTTTTCAGTGCATGCCTCCTGGTTATAAAACAGGGGACACAGCAGCCAATGTCGATAAAATCGTGTTGACGGCTTCTGGAGGACCTTTTCGGTCGTTGCCCCTTGAAAAATTTGGCAGTATCACTCCTGAGCAAGCAATTGCGCATCCCAATTGGAGTATGGGCGCAAAAATTTCCGTTGATTCTGCAACCATGATGAATAAAGGATGTGAAGTCATTGAAGCTTTTTGGCTGTTTAATCTGAAAATGGCTCAGATAGACGTCATTATTCATCCTCAAAGTATTATCCATTCCATGGTTTGTTATAAAGATGGGTCCATGTTAGCGCAGCTGGGATCGCCTGATATGCAAATTCCTATTGCGGCTACGCTTGCTTGGCCAGACAGAA
The DNA here is from genome assembly GCA_013697705.1 of Gammaproteobacteria bacterium. Classification (NCBI taxonomy): domain Bacteria; kingdom Pseudomonadati; phylum Pseudomonadota; class Gammaproteobacteria; species Gammaproteobacteria bacterium. Next base: position 129,814 of record JACCWJ010000005.1, read on the forward strand.
TAAATGCTCCCGTCAAAAAATTAGATCTGGTAGACATTGGCAAATTGACGTTTGAGTCTGTTGACGCTACGCGCTTCCCTGCGCTCGGTCTTGCCTACGCAGCCATCCAGGCGGGTGGCACAGCGAGTACCGTCTTGAATGCGGCTAACGAAGTCGCTGTTGAGGCATTCTTAGCCAGGCGTCTCACGTTTAGCGCAATTGTGCCGCTGGTTAATGAGGTTTTAGAAAGAACGAATATTGAACCTGCTAGTAGTTATGATGTTATCCTAGAGGCTGACCGCAGGGCACGAGAATTGGCGAATGAAAATATGAGTGCGATGACTGATTAGCCCCTAGGACCCGGATTTCGCTTCGCTTCATTCAGGCTACAATTATCAAGTAGCCTTGATGCAGCGAAGCGAAATCAAGGAAACCTCTCCATCGTCCGCGGGCTAGGAACAAAGTTGCCTCCCCGCTTTCCATACTTAATAATTTGCTTGTGGGGTAACCTGTTGTATACTAGCGCCACTTTTTTGGAAGTTATAATTACATTCAGGATGTAGGTGAAGATATTTTTAACTTTAAAAATATCTAGAGGTGTTAGGGAAAATTTGTATAAAACACACCAATCGCGTATAGCAAATACTCATTAATCACATAATTATTTTCATGTATAGATTTGTATGTGGGTGCGATGTTTTGCGAACGAGCGGTGAATATTACCGATGGGTATAGATTATGGATAAAATAAAAAAAATTACCTTAGTTGGTGTAATTTCTCTCGCCTTGGGTTATTCAACCGTTGCCTCTTCCTTTATTGTCAAAAAAATCCGTGTTCAGGGTCTACAAAGAATACCCTCTAGTACTGTTATTACCTACTTGCCTGTCAAGGAAGGTCAAGATCTCGATCCTGCTAAAACCTCGGATATCATCCGAGCCCTTTATCGCACAGGATTTTTTAGTGACGTTAATGTCGGTCGGCAAGGCGACGATTTAGTGATCCAAGTAGTTGAACGCCCCGTGATTGGCGCCATTCGTATTTCAGGCAACAAAGAAATTAAAACGCCAGATCTTACCAACGCGCTTAAGAAAGCCGGGATTGCAGAAGGCTTACCTTTCGATAATTCCGTTCTAGATGCCATGAAAAGAGCTATGGAGCAGCAATATAATTCACAAGGACGCTATGCTGCCGCAGTTAATACTACCGTTACTAATGAAAGTCAAAATCGAGTTTCAGTTAAATTAGAAATAGTTGAAGGCAAAGTTTCCAAAATTAAAGAAATACATATAACGGGAAACAAAGCATTTACCGAGAGCAAGCTGCTACGGCAATTTCAGTCAGGTAAAACCCATCCTTGGTCATTTTTTACTAGCAGTGATCAATATGTGAAAGAAAAATTAGACGCAGATTTAGATGTCCTTAAAGCGTTTTATATGGATCGCGGTTATCTAAAGATTAAAATCGTTTCTTCAAATACGCGCATGAGCCCTGATAAAAAGAAGGTATTTGTCGATGTTGTCATCGAGGAAGGCCCTGTTTTCAAAGTCAGAGGGGTTGAGCTCACCGGTGAATTTTTTGGACAAAAAGCACTTTTGCAACAATTAGTGACCGTCAAGCCAGGCAAAATCTTTTCGCGCAAAGAAGTCGTCGATGTAAGAGAACATTTGGATAAGTTTCTTTCGAATGAAGGCTATGCTTTAGCGCAAGTAGATTTAATTCCCGATGTTGATGAGGCCAATAATACTGTTTTCATTACCTACAATATCAATCCTGGAAAACGTGTGTATGTGCGACGTATCAATTTTGCCGGCAATGTCAAAACGACAGATGAAGTGTTGCGACGAGAACTTCGCCAGATGGAAGGAGCTATGTATTCAACGTATAACGTTGAAGAATCTAAACGACGTCTCTCAAACTTAGGTTATTTGCAGAATATTCAAATTCGGGCCATCCCCATTCCAGAAAATCCTAATTCTGTTGATTTAGAGTACCAGGTTACCGAGAGTTCCTCTGCGACGGCTAATTTTCAAGTCGGGTTTTCTGATTCGTATGGTCTTTTATATGGCGCAAATTTAAATCAAACCAACTTTTTGGGGACTGGAAGACGGGTTTCCGCGAATTTTCAAGCCAACGATGCTTCAACAAGCATCAGTTTAACCTATTACAACCCTTATTATACTATGAGTGGCATCGGCCGTGGTTTCACCATTTACACTCAATTTGCTGATCCAGGCAAGGTAGGTATTACCCCATTTAGAATGGATACCTATGGGGCGGCAGTGAATTATGATGTTCCCATCGCTGAGTTCAGCCGTCTCAATTTTGCTTTTGGTTATGACAGCATCCGCCTATACATCAACAGCGGTGCTTCTTATGAAGTTAAACGGTTTATAGCAGAACATGGCGATAATTTTGATCAGTTCAAAGCCACGTTAGGTTGGAGTAGGAGCACTTATGACAGCGCCGTATTTCCTGTTTGTGGTTGGAAGCAATTCTTTGGGGTTGAGTTAGGATTACCGTTTGCACGCAACAGTTTAGATTATTATAAGATTAGTTATTCCACGGCTTACTACCATCCTATTGTGGGACATTTTCTTTTCCATGCGCGTGCGCAGCTAGGTTATGGTAATGGTTTTGGGAATACGGGTGAGTTGCCATTCTTCAAGAACTACTATGCGGGTGGTATCGATTCTGTCAGAGGTTTTGATGATAATACGCTGGGGCCTCGTGATTCTAATATTCAGCCGATTGGAGGTAATGTCTTAACAACAGGTTCTATTGCCTTAATTTACCCGAATCCCTTCCCAGATCAGCTACGAACATCATTATTTGTTGACGCAGGTAATGTTTTTCATAATGATATGGACTTGGGTGGAATTAGAACCGCAGCTGGTCTTCAATTCGAATGGATTTCGCCAATGGGACCAATACACTTTAGTTTTGCTAAGCCATTGAACAAAGGTAGATTCGATGAACCCAAACTGTTCCAATTTTCATTGGGTGCAAGTTTTTAATTGATTGAATTACAGGAGAAGAGAATGAAAAAATTGAGTTATTTGGTTGCCTCATTAGCATTAATTACAGCCAGCTTTTCAGCGTTTGCTGCGGTAACTCCGCAAAACTCTGTAGCGGTGACGAATGCTTCTGCGCCAGCTTCCAAAGTAGGTGTGCTGGATATGCGTCAAGTTATGGAGAAATCTGTACAAATTGCACAAATTCGTGAAAAGTTACAAAAAGATTTCAAACCAAAACAAGACAAATTACTCTCAGCTCAAAACACTTTGAAGAGTGACAGTGAAAGATTGCGTCGTGATAATGCAATTATGAACAATAATGATCGTAAGCAATTAGAGCAAAAACTCATTACTGGTCAGCAAGAATTACAACGTATGCAAGCTAACTTTCAACAAGAATTAATGGCTGCTCAAAACAAAGAACTGAAAGGTTTCTTAGACAACGTTAAAAATATTGTTGAAAAAACAGCAAAAAATGAAAATCTAAGTCTTGTTATTACTAAAGATACAGTCGCTTTTGTTAATCCAGATCTAGATATTACGAACAAAGTGATACAGCAATTACCTCATAAATAATCTCGAGCCATCCAAGCAGTACCTTACTGCTTGGATGCTGTCTTACGGAATCCGCAATGCAAAAAATTACTTATACATTAGCACAAATTGCTGAGCTCACAGGGGCAACGCTAGAGGGTAATGCCGACTGCACCATTCAGGGCATTGCTTCTTTAGAAAAAGCGATTCCAGGCCAGATAAGTTTTTTAGTGAATTCACGTTACCAATTGGTTGCAAGTGGTCGCTATGAAAAATTTTTGCCCACGACTAAAGCCTCTGCTGTCTTATTGTCACCCCTGCATGCAGAAGACTGCCCTGTAGATAAACTTATTATTGATGACCCTTATCAAGGGTATTTAAAACTCGCTGCTTTATTTGCTATCAAGGCGTCACCAAAGCCCGGAATCCATAAAACTGCGATAATTGGCACAGACTCTAAAATTGCTGCATCCGTTAGTATTGGTGCCAATTGTGTTATTGGCAATCACTGCGAAATTGGAGAAGGCACTGTTATTGGGCCTAATACCATCATTGGTGATTACACTACGATTGGCATGAATGGCGATATCGAGGCTAATGTTACCCTTTATGACCAAGTGAATATTGGCGATCGCTGTATGATTCAATCGGGCGCTATCATTGGCAGCGAAGGTTTTGGAATGATACGGGATAGCGAGGGATGGAAGAAAATTCCTCACCTCGGGGGCGTGCTAATTGGTCATAATGTGGAAATTGGGGCAAACACTACCATCGCGCGTGGAGCGATTGATGATACGGTTCTTGAAGACGGCGTAAAGCTAGATAACTTGATTCAGGTCGCACACGGGGTGGTCATCGGTAAAAATACAGTAATAGCTGGATGTGTTGGAATTGCAGGAAGCGCACGCATAGGTAGAAATTGCATGATAGGAGGAATGACGGGGATTAGCGATAATATCGTTATTGGCGATAATGTTATTTTTACAGGAATGAGCCAAGTTACCAAATCAATCACCAAGCCAGGCATTTATTCTTCTGGCACAAGTATATTACCTCAAAAAGCATGGCATAAAAATATCGCCCGTCTACATAACCTAGACGACATTGCAAGGAAGTTGAGAAAATTGGAGAAAGAAACAAATGAATAATCTCAGCGCCCACGAAATAAAGAATTATCTGCCACACCGGTATCCTTTCTTATTGATAGATCGTGTAGTCGAAAGCACTGACACTACCTTGGTCGCTATTAAAAATGTAACAGTGAACGAACCTTTTTTTATGGGACATTTTCCTCAAAAACCGGTCATGCCGGGGGTGTTAATTATTGAAGCGTTAGCACAGGCTTCAGGCATGTTAATTTTCAAAACAGTACAACGTTTATTGGATAAAGATTTTTGGTTTTATCTGGCAGGAATCGATAATGCCCGTTTTAAAAAAATAGTAGAGCCTGGCGATCAGTTACGTCTGGAAGTAGAACTGTTAAAAGTTAAAAGGGATATTTGGAAATTCAAAGGCACAGCAACAGTTGATGGCCATATCGCCTGTTCAGCTGAAATCATTAATGCAAGAGGTACATTAGCGTGATAGATGAGCGAGCAATTATTGATCCGAGTGCGAAGGTCGAAGCAGGCGTTACAGTTGGGCCATGGAGTATCGTGGGACCCAACGTTGAAATTGGAGCAGGTACAACAATTGGCCCCCATGTTGTCATCAAAAGTTCCACTCGTATTGGTCGTAATAATAAAATTTATCAATATGCATCCATAGGGGAAGACCCTCAACATGCGGATTATCAAGACGAAGAAACGTTTCTTCATATTGGTGATAACAATGTCATTAGAGAGTTTTGCACTTTCAATAGAGGAACAGCCAAGGGAGGTGGTGTCACCTCCGTAGGTGATAATAATTTCTTCATGTCGTATGTGCATGTGGCACATGATTGCAAAGTAGCTAATCATACTATCTTTGTGAATAATGCCTCGATTGGCGGTCATGTTATCGTCGAGAATCATGCTTATATTGGTGCATTTGTAGGTATCCATCAATTTTGTAGCATTGGGGCGCATAGTTTTCTCACCGCCACCATGATTGGCAAAGACGTTCCGCCTTACGTCATGGTCACCGGAAATACAGCGGAAGTTTGTGGTTTAAATATGGTGGGGTTAAAACGTCGCGGCTTTAATTCAGAAACCATTACCATGCTCAGACGCGCTTATAATATTCTTTTTCGCCAGGGCTTAAACGTTAAACAAGCCCTATCTGAATTAGAAAAAATGGTATTAGATTGTCCGGAAGTGCAGTTATTCATTGATGCGATTAATAATTCTAGTCGTGGGTTGGTGCGTTAAATCTAAGTGCTCGTTCTGTGACTTTGGGTGAGATGTGGGATGGATCACTCTAGGTCGCAGGGCGGGTTTGGGTTTCCTTGATTTCGCTTTGCTGCATCAAGGCTACTTTGTTTTATAATCGTGGCCTGGTTACAATTAAATTCATTTACTATATGTTGAAATGTCATGCCTATCTCTCATCTTTTTCTCGTGTTACTTGTGGTTGTCATCTGGGGACTAAATTTTATTTTTATAAAGCTGGGGCTTGAAGAAATTCCGCCACTGCTGCTTTGCGCTGTGCGGTTTTTATTAGCGAGTATTCCCGCTATTTTTTTCATCAAACTTCCAAAAGCTCCTTTCCGAACAGTGGCCTTATATGGCTTGGTGATGTTTGCTCTGCAATTTGCATTCGTCTTTACCGGAATGCATGTGGGTATGACACCCGGCATGGCATCCATAATCATACAAGTCCAGGTGTTTTTCAGTATCATCTTCGCGGCGATTGTCCTCGGCGAAAAACCGAGTTCGTGGCAAATAATGGGCGCTTTAGTTTCCTTCACCGGCATTGCTTTAGTGGCATTACATTTTGAAAAAAATATTTCGTTATTAGGCTTTCTCTTTATCTTAGCGGCGGCGGCAACTTTTGGTCTGGGCAATCTGATTACTCGAAAAACCAAAAATATTAATATGATTTCTTTAGTAGTATGGGGAAGTTTTGTAGCCTGTATTCCAATGATTCTACTCTCTTTAATTATTGAAGGTCCCGCTGCGATGGTGCAGTCGTATCATCACGTAACGTGGGTGGGTATCAGTGCTGTGATGTATATTGTATGCGCCTCTACGTGGGTGGGTTATGGTGTGTGGAATTGGCTGCTTAGTCGTCACTCTATAGGAGCTATAGCGCCATTTACGCTCTTAGTGCCGATAGTGGGTGTGTTAGGTTCAGTTATATTTTTGAATGAATCCATGTACCCTTGGAAGTTCGCTGCAGGTTTATTAGTAGTGGGTGGGCTTATTATAAATTTAGTGGGCTCGCGTTTATTTGAGACGAAATATACTATAAGATCTATCCCCGTAAAATAATGTCGCCTAATTCATCAATTTGAGGATAATATTCGTTAGCGATTCGGTTACATTTTGTTGTTTCAGCTGATGACCCATTTTTTGAAGTTTCATAATCATTTGCAAAGCGTAAGGTTGATCCTCAAGAATTAATTTAACTTCTTTGACGATGTTTCTGGGAGTTGCTTTTGCTTGAAGCAATTCTGTAACAATGCCTTCATTCGCAACAATGTTGCATAAACTGACATAGGGAACTCGAACTAACCATTTTGCTATAGCATAAGAAACTGAGGAACCTTTGTAGAGAACTACCATGGGCTTTGCCAGCATAGCAACTTCAAGGGTGGCGGTCCCCGAGGCCACCACTACCACGTCACAAGTCGCAATCGCATCATAGTGATTTTCTTTTACAATCTTAATTCGAAGCTGCGTTTGGCGTAAAAAAGGCTCAAGATCCTTTTCTGACAAAGTGGGTGCTAAGGGTAATATGAATTCAATATCTGAGACTTCTTTTTTTAAAATTTGCGCTGTCTTTATGATAATAGGAAACAAATTTTTGATTTCGCTATGACGGCTTCCGGGCATTAAACCGATTATCTTTGATTTCTGCTTTAATCCAAAAAATTGTCTGTTTTCCGTAGGGGAGCGTGTGACTTTAATTTCATCCACTAAAGGATGACCTACGAATCTTACTGGAACACTCGCATTTTTATAAATAGCTACCTCAAAGGGAAAGATAACAGCCATCAAATCCACGACTTTTTTGATGAGGTGAATTCGTTTATAACGCCATGCCCAAATTTGGGGACTAATGTAATAAATAATTTTTATGTCAGGATTCGATTTTTTTATAGCTTTAGCGAGACGTAAATTAAACCCAGGATAATCAATTAAAATAACTATTTTGGGCTGTAATTCTAATATTGCCTGCTTAGTTTTTTTGAAGGCGCGGCTTATTTGGTTTAATTTTGATAGGACTTCTGAAAAACCAACTATCCCTAGACCCTTAGCGTCAACGACAATTTTGGCGCCTGCCTTAGCAAGTTGTTGGCTGCCCATCGCGTAAAATTTAATATCAGGCCGTTCTTTGAGGATTTCTTTGACGAGATTAGCGCCATGTAGATCACCTGAAGCTTCACCCGCTACAACAAATAACGTGTCTGAACTAATCATTTAGAATTAAACTTTGCGCCACAAAACCAGCAGCTTCATCTGCAGTGAGTTGATCGGAAACAATTCGAGTAATTTCAACAGCGGTCGCTAATGCTCTTTTGCCATCTTCACCGGTGACTACTGGTTGTGTATTAGTTCGAATAGAATGAAGAAATGCGGAGATTTCATCCAAAAGAGCATCTCCTTGCTCATAAGCCTGTTCTTCACTAATTATTTCTGGAATACCCGGGAACATTTCACTAATACCTTTGCGGTGAATAGCGAGCTTCTTATTATGTAAGTCTAAGGAAATAAAAGCATCATGTTGAAATATACGCAGTTTGCGTTCTACCTTAAAACTTACCCGACTGGCGGTAACATTTGCTACGCAGCCATTTTCAAATTGTAATCTTACATTAGCAATATCAATATGGGAGGATAAAACAGATGCTCCGTTTGCGTGGATATTGATTATGGGTGATCCAACAATACGTTGAATGATATCTATATCATGAATCATTAAATCTAATACTACATTAATATCGGTGCCCCGCGGTTTGAAGGGCGCGAGCCGAATAGATTCAATAAAGCGTGGGTTATCTATCACCGTATCTAATGCAACCAGCACACTATTGAAACGTTCTAAATGCCCAATTTGAAAAACCACTTTCTTTTGATTTGCAATATCGATTAAGCTTTGAGCTTCTACTACGGTTGAAGCAATCGGTTTTTCCAGTAAAACGTGGATACCGTTTTCAAGGAAAAATTTTGCGATAGGGTAGTGAAGGCTGGTGGGAACAGCAATACTCACAGCATCTATTTTATTAATTAGTTTTGTGTAATCGAAAATAGGTTCGACATTATGTCTTCGGGCAATTTCTTTACAGCGATCTTCATGTATATCGCAAACAGCTACTAATTCAGAATTAGGTAGCATGTCGAATTTTTCAGCATGGAATTTGCCTAAATAGCCAACACCAATAACACCGGTTCGAATCTTGTTCATTGAAGCTTCATTACCTCGCGGAGAGTCTATACAATAAAAACTATTGCTAATTTGGCGCAAATGGTCGCACTTTTTTTCTGGGGAATCAATGTTTATAGTGTTTAACCCAGATATGAAGGGCGAGAATGTAGGATAATAAAGACCAAAATTTTAGGGAATAAGGGAATTGAAAAAAATAAAGATAATTGTTGCAGGGGTAGATGAGGCAGGACGAGGTCCATTGGCAGGACCTGTTATGGCGGCTGCCGTTATTTTGGATCCTAAATTCCCTATCAAAGGATTGAACGATTCAAAATTACTTAACGAAAAGCAACGCGAAGAATTATATCATCTGATAACTCAAAATAGTCTTGCCTGGTCTGTGGCCCGGGCCGATGTTGAGGAAATAGATACTATCAATATTTTAAGGGCAAGCTTATTGGCTATGCGCCGTGCAGTGCTTACATTGTCAGTAGCACCGACTCATGTGAAAGTGGATGGCAATATTTGTCCAGAAGTTCCGTGCCCCGTGACGGCGCATGTGGGAGGGGATAGACTTATTGCAGAAATAAGTGCAGCCTCGATTATTGCAAAAGTAACGCGGGATCGAGAGATGGTGGAATACGACAAAGTATACCCGGGTTATGGATTTGCTTCACACAAAGGCTATTCAACCCCAGAACACTTATTTAATTTACGGCGTTTAGGAGCCACCCTTATCCATCGGCGTTCGTTTGCGCCGGTAAGGCAAGTCGAGCAGACTGAGTTACCATTAGAAGAAGTATAATTAAAAATGAAACCTAAATTTGTCCACCTTCATATCCATACCGAATATTCCTTAATTGATGGCTTACCTCGCATTAAGCAATTAATTGCCGCCGTCAAAAATTTAAACATGCCTGCAATTGCAATTACGGATCATTGTAATCTCTTTGGTATGGTTAAATTTTATCGGGCAGCTTTGGAGGCCGGTGTTAAACCTATTATTGGAGTTGATCTGCTTATTCATAATCCAGTCCAACCTCAATCGCCGCACCATTTAGTATTACTCTGTCAAAACGAATGTGGTTATAAAAACCTCACTAAATTAGTTTCTAAAAGCTATTTGGATCAGCAGTATGGCGCAGGAATAATTCATAAATCTTGGCTAGAGGGGCTTTCTGAAGGATTAATAGCGCTTTCCGGTGCTAAAAGGGGCGATATTGGTCAAGCGCTGTTACAAGAAGATGTTGTCTTGGCGACCACTTATCTTGAGTATTGGCAGTCGCTTTTCCCTCAGCGTTTTTATTTAGAACTGCAACGAACAGGGCGTTTGTATGATGAAGAGTACTTACAAGCTGCGATTCTACTTGCTGAAAAACATCACATTCCTGTTGTGGCGACCAATGATGTGCAGTTTATTGCTGCTGAAGATTTTGAAGCCCACGAAGCACGCGTTTGTATTCATGAAGGCAGGGTACTAGAGGATCCTAAAAGACCACGTCTTTATAGCGCAGAGCAGTTTTTGCGTAGCCCTCGTGAAATGTATGATTTATTTAAGGACATTCCCGAGGCAGTCGAAAATACCTGGGTGATTGCCATGAAATGTAATCTGCAACTCGACCTAGGAAGGGTATGTTTACCTAATTTTCCTATTCCCCCCGATATGTCGCTAGATCAATTTTTTATTTTGCGGGCCAAGAAAGGACTAGGGCAAAGATTGCAAAAACTTTTTCCCAAGAAAGCATCGCCTGAAGACGTTGATCGTTACGATAAACGTCTTGAAATGGAGCTACAAGTTATTCAAAAAATGGGCTTCCAGGGATATTTTTTAATCGTGGCCGATTTTATCCAATGGGCAAAAGAGAATCGTATTCCTGTCGGCCCTGGAAGGGGTTCGGGACCCGGTTCACTGGTCGCGTATGCCTTGGGTATTACCGAACTTGATCCACTCACCTTGGATCTGCTATTTGAGCGTTTTCTCAACCCTGAGCGTGCTTCTATGCCTGACTTTGATATCGATTTTTGTATGGAAGGCAGGGATAAAGTTATTGACTATGTTGCCAGTAAATATGGCAAAGAAAGCGTTTCTCAGATCATTACCTATGGTTCTATGGCGGCAAGAGGTGTTGTTAGAGATATTGGTCGAGTATTGGCCCATCCCTACGGGTTTGTCGATAAATTAGCCAAACTTATCCCGTTTGAAATTGGCATGACCTTAAAAAAAGCCCTTGCTCAGGATCAAACATTACATGCTCGATATCATGAAGATGAAGAAGTTAAAATTCTAATTGATTTAGCCATGAAGTTAGAGGGATTGCCGCGCAATCCAGGAAAACACGCGGGAGGGGTTGTCATCGCACCCTCGGTACTCACTGATTTCACCCCCCTTTATTGTGAGGCCGGTGGTGATCATTTGGTAACGCAACTTGATAAAGATGATGTGGAAGCGGTCGGCCTTGTGAAATTCGACTTCTTGGGCCTGCGAACCCTCACTATTATCGATTGGGCTTTACAAACCATTAATGCGCATCGTAATGAACAAGAACTTTTAGAGATCGCTGAAATCCCGATGGATGACGTTAAAGTATTTGAATTACTTTGCGCAGGAAACACCACGGCGGTATTCCAGCTTGAATCAAAGGGCATGAAGGATCTCATTAAACGTCTGCAGCCTCGTTCGTTCGAAGATATTATCCCACTTGTTGCTCTATTCCGCCCTGGACCTTTACAGTCAGGGATGGTGGATGATTTTATTGATCGTCGTCATGGGCGTGCACGCGTTGAATATTCCCATCCTGCTCTAGAAGTCGTCTTAAAACCTACTTACGGTGTTATTCTCTATCAAGAACAAGTGATGCAAATTGCGCAAGTGCTCGCAGGCTATACGTTAGGAAGCGCAGATCTTTTACGGCGGGCGATGGGTAAGAAAAAAGCCGAAGAAATGGCCAAGCAACGTGCAGGCTTTGTTTCGGGGGCTTGTGAAAGAGGGGTCGCTGCGGATACCGCAAATCATATTTTTGATTTGATGGAAAAATTCGCCGGCTATGGATTCAACAAATCTCATTCCGCAGCGTATGCGCTTCTTTCTTATCAAACAGCATGGCTTAAAGCGAATTTTCCAGCTGAATATATGGCTGCAGTGCTTTCAGCGGATATGGATAATACAGACAAAGTTGTTCGCTTGATTGATGATTGTAATAAAATGCGTTTAAAAATCTCTCCGCCGGATATTAATTTAAGTGCATTTCGTTTCACCGTTAACGATCAAGGCGGCATTATCTATGGGTTGGGCGCCATTAAAGGGGTAGGCGAAGCAGCACTTGAAACCTGCTTAAAAAATCGCTCGCAGAACGGTCCATTTACTGACTTATTTGATTTTTGCTATCGCATCGATAGTCGCAAGGTTAACCGACGTGTTCTGGAATCGTTAATTCGTGCGGGTGCTATGGATTGTTTTGAAGTGGGGCGTGCCTCCTTATTACTGACCCTCGATAAAGCCTTGCAACAAGCAGAACAAAAAAATCGCAACGAAGAAGTGGGACAGCATGATTTATTTAACTTGCCGGATTCAAAAACTACTCAGGACATGGTTGATCTCGATTATGTAAAGGTGCGCGAATGGAGTGATGAAGTGAGATTGCTGGGTGAAAAGGAAACTCTCGGACTGTATCTTACTGGGCACCCCATCACCAAATTTGAGCAAGAATTAGCGCAAATTATTACGGCGAAAATTGCAGATTTAAAACCGAATAAGGAGAGGAGCGTTACTATTGCAGGGTTAGTCATCAATACACGCTCGGTGTTCACTAAAAGTGGCAACCGAATGGGGATTGTGACCTTAGATGATCGCAGTGCGCGCATTGAGTTAGTTATTTTTGCTAATTTGTTTGCCGAATGTCGCGACATGTTAGAAAAAGATCAGCTGCTCATCGTGGAGGGGGAAGTCAGTGTCGATGATTATACCGAAAGCTATCGTATTACGGGTCGAAAGGTGATGACCCTTGAAGACGTGCGACGACAAGCGAAAGGCTTAAAAGTGTCTCTAGAAACACTAGGCTGTAATGAGGAAATTTTCAAACAATTGACCCACATCTTAGAGCCCGCTCGGGGTGGCAGTTGTGGTATCTATATTCATTACAAAAATGACCAGGGTAGCGCGCAACTTTCATTAGGAAAAGAGTGGCAGGTGAATGTCAGCCAGAAGTTATTAGATCAGCTTCATGGATTATGTGGAGCAGAGTCGGTGTGCGTGTGTTATTAAAGCCGGGGTTGGTTAGGGGCACCTTTCAAATTACTCTAGTTTTCTAACTTCCAATCAATAGGGGTCTTGCCTAGCTTGGTTAAGATCGCATTTGTCTTAGAAAAATGTTTACACGATAAAAATCCGCGAACAGAAAAAGGAGAGGGGTGAGCGGCTGTTAGAATATGATGTTTGGTAGGGTTAATTATCTCGCCCTTTCTTTGAGCGTAAGCTCCCCACAGTAAAAAAACCAGGCCTTCTCTTTTATCGTTTAAGACTTGTATAATTTTATCCGTGAATTGTTCCCAGCCCATTTTGGCGTGACTTTGTGGTTTTCCGGCTTCAACTGTTAATACCGCGTTGAGCAATAAAACCCCTTGCTCAGCCCACTTGATTAAACAGCCATTGTTGGAAATAGGAATGTTAAGATCTTGGTTTAATTCTAAGAAGATATTTTTAAGCGAAGGAGGCGGCTTAATACCAGGGAGCACAGAGAAAGATAAACCGTGGGCTTGTTTCGGTCCGTGATAGGGGTCTTGACCAATTACAACCACTTTTACAGTCTCTAAAGGAGTGAATTTTAACGCATTGAATACGTCAGATTGTGGCGGGTAAATCTCTTTGTTACTACGTTCACTTTTAACAAAAGCCATGAGCTTTTGAAAATAAGGTTGTTCTTTCTCAGCAGCAAGTTCAGTTTGCCAGGTGATTGTTTTATTTTCGATTGTAGTGTCCATAAGATTACCTCAATAGGACAGCCACTCTATTTTGTGAACATAGGTTTTGTCAAGGGTGGGTAAGATGGTGTTATACTACCCCCACCCATATTCAGCCCATTTTTGATTAACTAACATTGATTTCGCTTAATTTCGGTTTTAATCGAAATCGGCCAGGACGGATATTTGCTTGTTAGTGGCTGAAGAGTAATATCACCCCTTGCACGAGGAGCTACTATGCTGAGTTCAGATTCTTTCGATACATTTAATGTGTTGGAGGTCGAAGGCAAAAAATATCATTACTATAGCCTCGCCTCTGTCTCAAAAAAAATCCCAAACATTAAATCACTGCCTTTTTCGTTAAAAGTATTATTAGAAAATTTGTTGCGATTTGAAGATGGAGCGCGCGTAACACGTGAAGATATTGAAATATTAGCCAATTGGGGCACAACAAAAACTGATCTTCATGAAATAGCTTTCAGGCCTGCGCGAATACTTATGCAGGATTTCACGGGCGTTCCTGCCATTGTTGATTTAGCTGCAATGCGCGAAGCCATGCAAAATTCTGGAGGCGATCCCAATAAAATTAATCCGCTGACACCGGTCGATTTGGTCATAGATCACTCCGTACAAGTAGATAAATTTGGTTCTGCGCAGGCTTTTAGAGAAAATGTCGATTTTGAGTTTGAACGCAACAAAGAACGCTATGCTTTTTTGCGCTGGGGTCAAACTGCCTTCGAAAATTTTCGAGTGGTGCCCCCTGGCACGGGGATTTGTCATCAAGTTAATCTGGAATTCTTGGCGAAGGCCGTTTGGCAAAGTGAAGTAGAGGGTAAGCTCATTGCATATCCCGATACCTTAGTGGGTACTGATAGTCACACGACTATGATTAATGGCCTGGGAGTTTTAGGTTGGGGAGTAGGGGGTATTGAAGCGGAGGCGGCAATGCTGGGTCAGCCGGTATCAATGTTAATTCCTGATGTCATTGGTTTCAAACTTATTGGCACCCTCCCTAGCGGTACTACAGCCACCGATTTAGTATTAACCATTACTCAAATGCTAAGAGCACGAGGGGTGGTCGGCAAGTTTGTTGAGTTTTTCGGTCCTGGCCTGAATGAATTACCTTTGCCAGATAGAGCAACGGTGGCTAATATGGCGCCTGAATACGGCGCTACCTGTGGCTTCTTTCCTATTGATAAAGTGACACTTGAATACATGCGACTCACCGGGCGAGATGAGCACACGTTAGCATTGGTGGAAGCTTATACACGGGCGCAAGGGTTATGGCGAGATGAGGGAGCTGATGAACCTGTTTTCACTGACACTCTTTTCTTAGATCTCGCAAGTGTTGTGCCAAGTCTTGCAGGTCCTAAGCGTCCTCAAGACCGGGTTAAATTAAAAGAGATGCCTAATGCTATTAAATCTGCCTTGTCACAAATTCCTGAAGGGGACAAAGTTAATGAGTCAGGATTAAACCACGCAGATGTAGTCATCGCGGCTATCACCAGTTGCACGAATACCTCTAATCCTAGCGTGTTAATGGCAGCAGGCTTGGTCGCCAAGAAGGCCATTGAAAGAGGTCTAACTGCAAAGCCTTGGGTTAAAGCGTCATTGGCTCCGGGATCCAAAGTCGTCACTTCCTACCTACAAAAATCAAACTTACAACGCTACTTGGATGAATTAGGCTTTAACCTAGTAGGCTATGGTTGTACTACCTGTATTGGAAATTCAGGCCCGTTGCCCGAGAAAGTGTCTGATGCTATAGAGAAAGACAACCTCTGGGTGTGCGCCGTGCTTTCTGGCAATCGTAATTTCGAAGGTCGTATTCATCCGCAAATCAAAGCAAACTGGTTAGCGTCTCCTCCCTTAGTGGTTGCATATGCTTTGGCGGGCACCACCAAGATCGATTTCCAATCTGAACCCCTCGGTAAAAATGCTGAGGGAGAAGCTATTTATTTAAGAGATATTTGGCCCAGCCAAGAGGAAATTATTAACGAAGTCAGCAAAATTGATCGCAACATGTTCCAAGAACAGTATGCGGATGTTTTTAGAGGCGATGCCGATTGGCAAAAACTCGAAGTAGGAGAAGGTCAAACGTATGATTGGGATATAAATTCCACTTATATTCAGCATCCTCCCTATTTTGAAGGTCCTCAAGTTAAATACAGCAATATCGAAGGAGCTCGTATCTTAGCGTTATTTGGCGATAGTATCACAACCGACCACATTTCTCCGGCAGGCTCAATCAAACCCAATAGCCCAGCAGGTGAATTTTTACAAGAACATGGCGTTGCAGTAAAAGACTTCAATTCTTATGGTGCGAGACGGGGAAATCATGAAGTTATGATGCGCGGAACATTTGCCAATATACGCATCCAAAATGAAATGTTAATGGGAGTAGAAGGTGGCTACACTAAGTATTTACCCACTGAAGAAATCCTATCCATTTACGATGCAGCTATCCGGTACGCTGCTGATGAAACTCCCCTTGTTGTGATCGCTGGCAAAGAATATGGCACAGGATCGTCAAGAGATTGGGCAGCTAAGGGCACACGCTTACTCGGCGTAAAGGCGGTGGTTGCTGAGAGTTTTGAACGGATACATCGGTCCAATTTAATTGGTATGGGTGTATTACCTTTGGAATTCTTAGATAATTTAAACCACAAACTTCTCGGCTTAAAGGGTTATGAGTTGATTACAATTCGCGGGATAGATAAAGACTTGTCACCTCGACAAAAATTTATTATGAGTATTAAAAATGAAGAAGGCGAACAAGAAGTCGAAGTCTTATCTCGTTTAGATACCCAGGAAGAAATAGCTTACTATCAAAATGGCGGCATTCTCCCCTATGTCTTAAAGAATTTAACCTAGAGAGTAAAATGTAGGCATGGTTTCATCAAGGCTACTTATTATATTTTGTAGCCTTGATGCAATGAAATGGAATCAAGGAAACCCAAAGTATTTTGAGTTCTGGAAACAAAAAGCCTTGATTGCATCAAGGCTACTAGTTGGGGAATTTTTGGTCGTATGCAGGGAGGTGCCCAGCCTCCAACGTTGAAGAGGCCTCAGATCCTTTTGTAAAAAATAAAGTCACTGGTCCATTATTGTTATTATTAACTGGCTGTTCTTTGACATCATTTTTGTTGGCAGAAAGAAGCTTTTTATAATCGGCTAATATGCCATCTAATGCCTCATTTAAGGTTTCATCTAAAAGCATTAGCGGATTCTTTACACGGTAATATGTGCGATATTCCATCGTAGAGCTCAGTAACCAATTGGCTCCTTTGACATCATGACTAGGATTTAAAACACCCGACAATACATTAATCAGCCAAGTGCGTAGCTCGATAGCGCGAGCTGATTGATCATTGGCAAGGTATTCATAAGACTTTATAGCACGCCGCTGCATGACAACAATATCCTTACCTATTTCATCTTTCTCCTGATCAGTTAAGGCATTATTCTCTAGAGTTGTTGCTGCATCTAAGGTTCCAACCGCATCTAAACTTACAAAGCCATTCATAATTAAATTTACTATTTCGTAGCTAGCGCTCTTCTTACTTTCTACTCCCTGGTTATTAAACGACGCTAAAAAGTAGCTATAGGATTCAACAAACTGCACTTGTTCTAGATAAGCAAAGCCTAAATGTAAAGTACCTTGTCCAGGCGAAATTTCGTCGAGTGCATTGACGACCACTTCAATCTTTAAGAGGGTAGCTTCAGAGTCAGGACTCGCCTTAAGAAGAATTAGATAATTATTGATGAGTTCCTCAAGAAGCTTTGTCACCACTGACTTCAGATCATAATTGACAACGTAGGGCTCACCTGAGAGATATATTTTTTGGACCCAATCCACTGCTTGCTGACAACTCTGCTCTAATAATCGTTCAAATTCATGTTTAAAGATGACCTGGAAAATTGTTTCATTAGCAGTAGCTAGTAATTTTTCAGGATTCTCCAATGGAAGTCCAAAACCACCTTTTGCTACAGAACAAATTAATGTTTCTAACATTTTCTTACAGTTATAAGAAATTGCTATTTCAATTAGCCCTTGACCCTTATTGTTTTTAACCTCTAATGAAAGGTTAAAGCCATTCGCTAATTCTCGTAGCATCTCAATTTGTCCATATTCAACAGCGGTAAATACCGGACCTCTAGGAAAATCTAGGGGAAGTTTATAGCCATTGACCAGCTGGCGGAGCACCTCAATGTGACCGTGGCCAATAGCTTGTGCTACTAATTGGAAGCCAAAAATTGTAAGGGGTTTGAGGTTCAGTTTATGGAATTCCACAAGATAGCGTAAGATCTTAAGTTGCCCAAAATTGACGGCGTAATCCAAGGGTCCTCTGCCTTTCCCATCTACTACATCTAAAGAAAGACCGTGAACTTCGGCCAGTTCTCTTAATACTTCGAAATTACCTAGAGCGGTAGCTTCGAAAATCGTTCCTGATCTCAACCTAGGTTGGACATTGAGCGAATGCTTATGCACATCTACCCAGTAACGCAAAACCTCAAGATTACCAAATATTATGGCCACATTACTGTTGGCACTATCCAAGGAGCAGTTTTGCTCTTCGATTAAATATTTCGCCACCTCCGTTTTACCCAAACCTAGAGCCAACAACAATGCGCGATTTTTATCTTGTTCATTTTTTACAGCGAGCGCACAATTTTGTAACTCCATTAAATATTTTAAAGCGGGAACATTCCCAAATGCGACAGCCGTCAAAACCGGATCCTGCCTACTATTGTTACGAACTTCAAGAGGACATTCTTTAATTTCAATTAGATAGCGTAATATCTCATAATGCTTCCTCTGGATTGTCATCAGCACAGGATCGTCACCCTCATGGTTTTTAACCTGTAGTGAAAGTTGATAGCGTTCCACTAACTCTTTTAACAGCTCAAGTTGACCATGCGCTATTGCTATTAACACTGGGTCAAATCCACCATTATTTTTTGAATTTAAAGTGAAACCTAAATCATTAATTAGCCAATTCATTACGTCAATGCGACCGGAACCCGCGGCTATTAGTAAAGCATTATTTCCATACGAATCTTTATAATTAACATTTATTTTTTTAGATAGCTGCTGTAATTCTTCTAAGTTAATACTAGTATTAGAGATTAAATATAAAAATGCAGCATCAGATAAAGAATTATCATCGAATTTCGAATGTTCGATTAACGAAACTATTTCTTTTACGTCAATCTTAGCAACATACTGTCCTAAGAATATGTGTAAAATTTTGGGACTAGGAGCAAGTTGCACAGCGGCACCAAATGCTGTGGTATTTTCATGATCAACTAATGTTAAATCCATAGTGTGATCAACTGATAATAGCTTTGATACAACTTCAATATTATTTTCGCCAGTGGCTAAGTGTAGAGGAGTTTTTCCATAATTGTCAGGAAATTGCTCAGCATGGTTATCAAGTAACAGCGCAACGATTGCTAATCGGCTTTCCTTTAGCACAGCATAGTGTAAAGGACTGCGCCCAGAGTAGTCTCTATGGTTTGGGGAAACTCCATAATCTAGCATTAAAGACACCAGGTCTTTTTTGTTGGCTATTACTGCTTGATGCAAAAGATTATTTTCTTGGATTAATTTTGGATGCTTCTTAATCCATGGTATTAAAATGCCCCAAGAAGTGTCTGATGATAAAAATTGAGACCATTGATTTAATTCTTTACTTTCCACTACGAGTACCTGCTATTGAGTGCGTTGGTTAAATAACAACGATAAGAAAGTATAATCGGAGAAACTTAACCTAATATTAAGCAGGGATTTGCCTATTTTTATGAGTATGGCGATTACAGCAAATGCCTCAATGAGCTAAAACCGAGCATATTTGATTAAATGAAGTTCGTAGCCTTAATGCAGTGCAACGGAATCAAGGATATTCATATGGGTAACTACAAAGATAATTGTAATGTAATTGACTAGCTATCTTCTTTTTTATAGGAATGTGGAGGAGCAAATTATGAGTGATTTGGAGAATGAATCCTTGATTACGCTGCGCTGCATCCAGATGAAGCGAAGCGAAATCCAGGTTCCCAATTAGGTAAATTACATATCAATATAATTAGGCCCGTCGCCCCCTTCGGGAGGCACCCAATTAATATTCTGCTTCGGATCTTTAATGTCACACGTTTTGCAATGAACACAATTTGAGGCATTAATCTGTAAATAAGGCACTGAATCTTGATGCAGTATTTCATACACGTTTGCGGGACAATA
The DNA here is from genome assembly GCA_013697705.1 of Gammaproteobacteria bacterium. NCBI lineage: Bacteria > Pseudomonadati > Pseudomonadota > Gammaproteobacteria > Gammaproteobacteria bacterium. Next base: position 150,047 of record JACCWJ010000005.1, read on the forward strand.
ACGCGATTCGGGTGAATCATAAATCTTGAGATTTACTTCAATGGGAATAAGTGGATTCAGAATCTCTAAATGACACGGCTGATTTTCACTGTAATAGGTATTAGCTAAATAAACCGACGATAATTTATCGAAGGTAATTTTATTATCTGGTTTTGGATATTCTATTTTTTTAACTGCTTTCGCGGGTTTTAACGTGGTGAAATCCGCATGATTTTTAAAGGTCCAAGGCGCTCTGCCGTGAAAAATGTAGTTATCAAGCGCTGCATAGGCAAGGCCGGTCCAGAGACCTTTTTTAAATCCTGGGCGTATATTTCTAGCAAGATATAATTCTTTACCAACCCAAGAATTTCGTAAATTAGGCTCAAACTCCTTGAGTTCAGACGCTAAGTTATGTCGCTCTGCATACAGGGTTTCTGCGGCGATCATGCCTGACTTCATGGCAGTATGGGTGCCCTTAATTTTAGGAACGTTCAAGGTTCCAGCGCTATCGCCTATGATCATAGCGCCAGGCACTGTGAGCTTAGGCAGCGATTGCCATCCCCCCTCGGTGATAGCCCGAGCGCCGTAACAAATACGCCGGCCATTCTTAAATAGGTGGATAAATTTGGGGTGGGTTTTGAATTGTTGTAGTACTTCAAAAGGGTCTAGATAAGGATTTTGATAATCAAGCCCTATAATGAATCCCACTGCCAGCTGTTGATTTGCACCATGATAAATGAAGCTGCCACCATACGTTTTAGAGTCAAGCGGCCAACCGACTGTGTGAACTACCTTACCTTCACGGTGCTGCTCTTTGGGAATTTTCCAGAACTCTTTGACACCTATGCCATATGTTTGCGGGGAACGATCATCCTGAAGATTGAACTTTTTAATAAGCTGCTTGGTCAGCGATCCACGACACCCTTCAGCAAACAACGTATGTTTGGCGAGTAGTTTAATCCCGGGCTGATAGCGATCTGTAGGTTGATTATTTCTATCAACGCCTTTATCCCCTGTTACCACGCCGCATACTTTTTCATCTGCATCATAAATAATTTCGACCGCTGCGAAACCGGGAAAGATAGTTACACCCAAATTTTCAGCTTGTTTAGCCAGCCAGCGACACAAATTCTCAAGACTAATGATGTAATTGCCACCATTTTTCATAGGTTTCGGGGTGGGTAAGCGAAGAGAGTGGGTAGCAGTAAGCAGATAAATATCGTCTTCCGTAATGCCAACTTCAAGGGGGGCGCCTAACGCTTTCCAATCGGGAAGCAACTCATCCAGGGCCTTAGGTTCAATCGCAGCGCCGGACATTATATTAGAACCGACTTCGGCTCCTTTTTCTAAAACACAAATTGAAAGAGGCGCAGCATCTTGTAAGGTTAATTGAGCCAGGCGAATGGCGGCGGATAATCCTGCGGGGCCAGCGCCGACTATGACTACGTCAAAGGCTAGGCTTTCGCGCTCCAACTATTTATTCCGGGAAAAAGGATTATTGAAGGTCGGTAAAGTCAAATTGTCGAATTTCTCCTTGACTTGAGTAAGACCACCCTTCATGTCTTCCTTTATAACCGCTGCGCGCTCTAAAGTGTTACCCACTGCATCCTTGAAAGCGCTATCTGCTGGATCCTTGGTGGCTTCTTTAGATTTTTTTCCAAAAAATTTAAAGGATGTGGGTTGCGATGTATTATCGTCTGTATGGTTATTATCTTCTTGCGCTTTAGCCGCTATTCTTTCGCCGGCTGTTTGTGTTATTGAGAGTTTTTCAAGAGAGGCTGTTTCATCTGGAGTGAACAATGCGGAGATCTTTTTGCTTAAATTAGATGCCAAGACTCTTTTCAATATGTTGGTCAATTTCTCAAAGTTACTCTCGACAGTTTCTAACTTCGTTTTAAGCTCCTCGGTCTCCTTGGAAAGGCCTGAAACTTGGCCCATAAGGCTCTCTTTTAATCCTTTTTCAAGCACTTTCTCCTCAGCCTGTTGTTTTACTGATTTATTCTCTTTAACTAACTGTTGGTTTTCTTCTAGGGCTGATTTTAATCTTTCTAGATTGATCTTGAGAGAATATTCTAGCTCGGCGATTTTTGTATCTTTTGATTGAAGCTCTTCCTGTAATTTGCTCGTACGCTCCTTATTATTTGCGAGTGCGACGTAATTATCGTGTTGCCTGTAGGCAAATTTACATAAGGTATAGAGATAACTCTTTTCTCTGTGATACCATTTTTTTAACTGTTTGGGTTTTTTAAGATTTGATAGCAGTACATTCTTATGCTGATCTTCAGCAGTGTGATTTAATTCAGCGTTAACCCCCGCGGCCGCTTGCTCTCTAAACTTTAGAATAGCATCAACCAACTTTTTCATGCTTTGCGCATATTTAACATGACTGTCCGATATTTTTCGGTCTTTTGATTTTAAAGCAAGATAAACGTCAAGTTGTAATCCCACTTCTGTCACCCAATCGTTGCTCGGGTTCCAGACAATGCACTCATTTTTTTTAATAGGTTTTGGGATTGAGCGTGGGGCAAGATTTTGCTCTTTATTATTGATTTGTTCGCGTCCTGCTTGCATAACCCCTCCAATACTAGTTATAGATTCTTATTAAGGTTGAGATTTTAAAATAAATAGCCAATATCACCAAGATATTTCTCCCCTACAGCCCCTTTGTGGCTATTTAAATTGATTTCAGCTAAAATTTCTCTTTTTTTGCTTCAAGGAAGCTTATGCAAAAAATCCTCGTCAGTATCAAAAGAGTGGTAGATTATAACGTAAAAATTCGCGTTAAATCAGACCACTCTGGCATTGAAACCAGCAATGTTAAGATGTCGATGAACCCCTTTGATGAGATTGCGGTTGAAGAGGCGCTGCGTTTGAAAGAGCAAGGCCTCGTTAATGAGACACTCGTCATTTCAATCGGGCCAGAGGGTTGTCAAGAAGTGCTACGATCCGCCTTGGCGATGGGAATCGACCGCGCAATTCATATTCTTACAGATCAACAATTTGAACCTATTAACATTGCGAAAATTTTGCAATGGGTCGTTGAGAAAGAACAACCCGAATTAGTGGTTTTAGGCAAACAAGCGATTGATGATGATTGCAATCAGACAGGTCAAATGTTGGCGGCTTTACTAAAATGGCCACAGGGTACTTTTGCGTCTAAGGTAGAAATACAAGGTCAAGAAGCAATTGTAACCCGCGAAGTAGATGGGGGTTTAGAAACCTTAGCACTCATCTTACCCGCAGTAATCACGACCGATTTGAGATTAAATAAACCTCGCTATATTTCCTTGCCCAATATTATGAAGGCCAAACAAAAAACGCTTGAAACGTTACCATTCGATAGTTTGGGGTTAGCGCTCAAATCACACTCTATCGTGAAATCCATTACCCCTCCCTCCCAAAAGAAAAAAGGTGTCACAGTAGAATCGGTTCAAGAGTTAATTAAAAAATTACACGAGGAGGCTAAAGTTATCTAATGTCAGCCTTAGTGATTGCAGAACATAACAATACCCAATTATTAGCCTCTACCTTATCAACACTGCAAGCGGCGCTCAAGTTGCATCCCGCCGTTGATGTTTTAGTGATAGGGTATAATTGTGCCTCGGTTGCCGATGAAATGGCGGAATATGAGGGAGTAAACGAAGTCATTTGTGCTGATAACCCCGTCTATGAACAACAATTGGCGGAAAATACGGCAGAGTTAGTGGCGGAGTTATCCTCCAAATATGCTTACCTATTAGCGCCGGCTAATACCTTCGGTAAAAACCTAATGCCCCGGGTGGCTGGATTAATCGGGGTAGGACAAATTTCAGATATTACCCAGGTTATTGATGCAGCTACCTTTATTCGTCCTATTTATGCCGGTAATGCGTATGAAACAGTTGAATCAACCGATCCCATTAAAATAATCACCGTTCGCACTACAATGTTTGCCCCTGTAGGAAAGACCTCCCAAAAAGCCCCTATCAAAAACGAAGCGAAGGTAATAGAGAATACACTGTCGAAAGTGGTGGGTAGGCAATTAACGAAGAGCGATCGTCCAGAATTAACCGCTGCAAAAATAGTTGTTTCTGGTGGCAGAGGTTTACAAAATGCGGATAACTTTAAACTGCTAGAACAATTAGCGCAGCAGTTAGGTGCCGCGATTGGTGCTTCCCGAGCAGCCGTAGATGCGGGGTTTGTTCCTAATGATTACCAAGTGGGCCAAACGGGCAAAGTAGTGGCGCCTGATTTGTATATTGCCATAGGCATTTCAGGGGCGATTCAACATATTGCCGGAATGAAAGACAGCAAAGTGATTGTCGCTATAAATAAAGATCCCGATGCGCCCATTTTTGCCGTCGCCGACTACGGTCTTGTTGGCGATTTATTCAAAGTACTGCCAGAATTGCAATTGGAGTTAACAAAACTAGGATATACCGGTTAAAGGAAGAACAATGATTATTGGGGTTCCTAAAGAAATCAGGAAGGGTGAGTATCGGGTAGGCATGGTGCCCCATAGCGCACGGGAGTTGGTGAGAAGAGGCCATCAAATAATAATTGAAAGCAATGCGGCGAAAGGCATCGGATTTGAGAATAAGGACTACCTTTTTGAAGGGGGCGTTACTATTGTCGATTCAGCAGCAGAAGTTTTTGCAAAGGCAGATCTTATTGTTAAAGTTAAAGCACCTCAGCCAAGTGAATACGCACTTTTGAGAGAGGATCAAATTTTATTTACCTATCTGCATCTAGCGCCAGACCCTGAGCAGGCTCAAGCATTACTTGATTCCGGCTGTATTGCCATTGCCTATGAGACAGTGACAGATTGTTTTGGCAGGTTACCGCTTTTAACACCGATGAGTGAAGTAGCGGGCAGACTGTCCATCCAGGCAGGGGCTTATTGGCTGCAAAAAAACAATGGTGGCAAGGGGGTTTTATTGGGAGGGGTACCCGGAGTAAGTCGGGCCAATGTGGTAGTGATTGGGGGTGGAGTCGTGGGCACGAATGCGCTTAGAATTGCTCTTGGCAACGAGGCGAACGTGACGGTCTTGGACAAATCATTAGAACGCCTAAGAGAGCTTGACCAACAATTTGGGTCTGGTTTAAGTACGATTTTTGCAACCCAAACCTCTATAGAAGAACAGGTCTGTCAGGCCGACTTAGTGATTGGCGCAGTACTCGTGCCGGGGCATGCGACGCCGCAAGTGGTTACTCGCAAACTTCTTAAACAAATGGAGCCTGGCTCAGTGGTGGTCGATGTTTCCGTAGACCAAGGCGGATGCTTCGAAACAAGTAGGCCAACAACCTTTGATGACCCTACTTTTGTGGTCAATGATATAGTGCATTATTGTGTGTCAAATATGCCAGGAGCTGTGCCTCGCACTGCTGCTTTCGCACTCAATAATGCTACTTTACCGTTTATTATTGAAATTGCATCTAAGGGTTATAAAAAAGCACTTCTAGAGGATACTCATTTGCGTCACGGTTTAAATGTATACAAAGGGAAAATTACCCATCAAGCAGTCGCAGGAGATTTGAATAAAGAATTTCATGCTCCTGAGACATTATTAAACTAAGAAAAGAGGAACAGATTAACTATGTTGGATTGCTACGTCGGTGAAACACAAGGAAAAGTTATTCCGATACATACCATTATTACAAAGGAATTCAATTCTTGGCTGAAGAAGCAAACCGCAGTAGTCAAAAACTGGGTGAGTGTCACCAGCTTTTCTGCTAAACCTGGAACTGTTTGCTATCTAGGTAATCAGATGGGTGATGTGCAAGCGATCCTGCTTGGCATAGCGGATGCGCAAGATGTTTGGTCCTTGGGATATCTACCGACTATCTTGAAAGCGGGGGTTTACTCTATTGAAAAACAATATGACCCCTCCGTGGTAGATCTAGCTGCCATTGCTTGGGGACTGGGCCATTATCGTTTTTGTCGTTATCGAAGTGATGTTGTGAGCTATGATGCGAAGCTATTGCTGCCAGGCTCTTGCGATTACGCCCATATAGAGAGCTCTGTTAAAGCCACCTATCTCGTGCGTGATCTCATCAATACGCCTACAGAAGATTTAGGACCGGCCCAGCTTGCCGAAATTTCTTGCAACGTCGCGGAAGAGTTTGGAGCCAAAGTTAAATTAACTATTGGAGATGAACTTCTCAAGAAAGGTTATCCGGCAATACATGCCGTTGGACGCGCCAGTGTCAATGCCCCTCGTCTTATCGATATCAGATGGGGCAAGAAATCAGATCCCCACATTACATTAATTGGTAAGGGTGTTTGTTTTGATACGGGAGGTTTAGATATTAAACCCGCTATGTTTATGCGTTTTATGAAAAAAGATATGGCTGGAGCGGCGCATGTTCTGGGCTTGGCACAAATGATTATGTCAGCTAATTTACCGATACAACTTAGGGTATTGATTCCCGCTGTTGAGAACTCTGTTTCAGGGTCAGCGATCAGACCGGGTGATGTCATCCAAATGCGAAGTGGCACCTTTGTAGAAGTGACCAATACTGACGCTGAAGGACGCTTAATTTTAGCGGATGCTATTACCGATGCAGTGCAACATGAACCTGACTTAATTATTGATATTGCCACCTTGACGGGAGCGGCGCGGGTAGCGCTCGGACCTGAACCGGGCGCCATATTTACGGAAGATGATCAACTGGCGAATGAAATTTTCGAATATTCATTACAAGAACAAGACCCTTTATGGCGGCTACCTATCTATAAACCGTATCGTAATTTGTTGGAGAGTACTGTCGCCGACATAGTCAATGCGGACATGGAATCAGTAGGAGGTGGTGCTATTATGGCAGCACTGTTCTTGAAAGAATTTGTTCCCGATAAAATTAAATGGTTACACCTAGATATCATGGCATATAACTTGCGCTATAAACCATCGAGACCTATTGGTGGCGAAGCCATGGGCATTCGCGCTGTTTACCGTTACATAGTGGAAAAATATTGTAAGTGAAGGGTAATGGGTAATGGGGAATAGGAATGATGGACTTTTATCCTATAAGGAAAACTCATGTTAATCCTTGGTGAGATTTTCATTGCCATTTTTATTTTCCTATTCCTTATTTTCTATAATGTTCCTCTTTTAATCAGTACAGTGGTTTTTTTGGTTTATGGAGTAGCCTTAACCCTTATTCACGGACTGACGCTTACACTCGGCATTATTTGGGCTCTCTCCTTAGTGATTATGGTCATGCTCAATTTTCCGCCGCTTCGTCGCCACTCAATCACCTCAAGAATTTTTTTAGAGGTCAAAAATAAGCTACCGAGAATCAGTAAAACTGAGCGTGAAGTGTTGGCAGCTGGTGATGTATGGTGGGAAAAAGAATTATTTATTGGACGCCCAAATTGGAAGCAATTTCTAAAGTTCCCCGTTGCGAAGTTGAGTAAGGAAGAAAGCGACTTCCTCAATAACCAAGTCAATATTTTATGTCACTTGTTAGATGATTGGGGGCTCATCAAGCGAGGAGACCTTTCGCCGGAAGCATGGGATTATATTAAAAAAGAGCGTTTTTTAGGACTCACCATTCCTAAAAAATATGGGGGCCGAGGCTTTTCTGCTTTCGCTCACTCTACCATTATCATGAAGATTGCCTCTCGAAGTTACAGCGCCGCTGTAAATATTATGGTGCCTAATTCCGTTGGATTAGCCGAATTCATTTTGGAATACGGTACTCCAGATCAAAAGTCGTATTACCTACCTCGATTTGTCGTCGGAGAGGAGATTCCTTGCTTTGCTCTGACGTCACCGGGGGCAGGAAGTGATGCAGGATCAATGACCGATGAGGGAATTGTGTGTCACCAAGAATTTAATGGCCAAAATACGTTAGGTATTCGTCTCAATTGGAACAAGCGTTATATCACCTTGGCTCCTATGGCCACCATGATAGGTTTAGCGTTCAAGTTGTTTGATCCTGACCATCTTCTCGGAGGAAAAGAGAATATTGGCATTACATTGGCAATGATTCCCCGTAATTTTCCGGGTGTTACAATGGGCAATCGACATTCCCCCCTACTCCTCGCTTTTCTAAATGGACCCGTGTCCGGTAAAGACGTTTTTATTCCACTCGAATATATTATTGGTGGTGTAGAAGCGCGAGGTAAAGGGTGGTGGATGCTGATGGAAGGATTATCAGTGGGCAGAGGCCTTTCCCTGCCTGCGCTAAGTTGTGCTAGCGCTAAGCTGGCGTATCGCATGACAGGTGCCTATGCCAAGATTCGTGAACAATTCAATACCTCCATTGGCACCTTCGAGGGAGTAAAAGAAGCCCTGGCGCGCATCGGGGCTTTTACCTATATGGCAGAAGCCACTCGTTTTTTAACTGCATCGGCGATAGATCAGGAAGCAAAACCGTCTATCGCCACGGCGATAACTAAATATCATCTTACTGAATTGAGCCGAAAAATAATCAATGACGCAATGGACATTCATGGTGGTCGCTCTATTCAATTAGGACCGAATAATTATTTGGGCATTTATTACATTGCGCAACCCATTAGCATCACAGTGGAAGGGGCTAATATTCTAACCCGTAATCTCATCATTTTTGGTCAAGGAGTATTGCGTTGTCATCCCTTTATACAAAAAGAAGTGGCCGCCTTACAAAATGAAAATACAGAACGTGCTTTAAACAAATTTGATAAAGTTTTCTTTAAGCATATTGGCTATGGCTTATCAAATTTATTGCGCGGGCTATTTTATGGGCTCACCAATGCCCGTTTTATTCGTGTTCCAATACATGACTATACGTCAAAATTTTATCGTCAGTTAACGCGCATGAGTGTCGCACTCGCCATTGTTACAGACATTTCCTTAGCGACTTTAGGGGGAGAATTGAAGCAAAAAGAGCGACTTTCTGCGCGGCTTGGAGATGTGCTAAGTTATCTTTACCTGGCCTCTGCCACATTAAAATATTACGAAGATCATCAGAAATCGCCTGCAGATTTGCCTTTTATCGAGTGGATACAAAATTACTGTCTTTATCAAATGGCAAATGCCTTTAATCATTTTTTTGTTAACTTTCCGAAACCTTTTTTAGCAAGATTGATTAAAAATTTAATTTTCCCATGGGGAAATAATTATCATTTGCCGTTAGATGTGCAAGATCATCAGATTGCGAACACCATGATGCAAGCTGATGAGCTTCGAGAGCGTTTAACCGAAAATATGTATCTGGGTGAGGCAGAAGATATCTGCAGAAAAATGGATAAAGCGTTTGAGTGTCGATTAGCTGCGGAGCCTAGCTACCAAAAACTGCAGAGTGCGATTAAAAATGGGGTTGTTAAAGAAAAAAATTACGATGCGCAAATTGTAGCCGCAAAAAATGCTAATATTTTGACAGACCTAGAAGTAAATCAGTTACGTGAATTGGAACAATTAAGGTTTGGAGTAATCCAGGTCGACGAATTTAACTCCCTAATGAGGAATGAAGAGCATGGCAGAAAAGAAGTTATCTCATGATATTTACATAGTAGATGGTGCGCGGACTCCTTTTCTTAAAATGCGAGAACGCCCTAACCCTTTCTCTGCAACGGATCTCGCAGTCGCCGCTGGAAAGGCACTTTTGGATCGCCAACCTTTCGAGCCCTCCGATATTGGCGAAGTAGTGCTGGGTTGCGTCATGCCGCGTGAATCGGAAGCCAATATTGCGCGGGTGGCAGCGCTGCGACTGGGTTGTGGCAATAAAGTGCCTGCGTGGACGGTACAAAGAAATTGCGGTTCTGGAATGCAAGCGATCGATTCCGCCTTTAAAGATATTCTTTTAGGACGTCATGACCTCGTTTTAGCAGGGGGAACCGAAGCGATGAGTCGTGCACCCTTATTATACAGCGATCAGTTTGTTGATTGGATATCGAGTTTTAAAGCCGCTAAAACCCTCGGCAAGAAAGCGCAAGTATTAGCAGAATTCAAACCGAACTCTCTCATGCCAGAAGCGGCTCTACGAAAGGGTTTAAGTGATCCCTTGGTGGGTCTCTCCATGGGCCAAACAGCAGAGAAACTTGCCTGCCAGTTTCATATTAGTCGAGAAGAAATGGATCAATTTGCTCTTCGTAGTCATGAACGTATCACCAAGGCAAAAGAAGAAGGACGTCTCTCTAATGAAATGGCGGCTCTTTATGATACTTCTGGGAATTTTTACGATACCGATACCGGGGCCAGGACCGATACATCCCTGGAAAAACTAGCGAAACTCAAGCCCTTTTTTGATAAATATGGCTCAGTCACTGCGGGTAATAGTTCACAAGTAACTGATGGTGCAGCCATGTTACTGTTAGCAAATGAGGACGCGGTTAAACGCTATAATCTGCCTATTTTGGGTAGAATTGTCGATGTAAACTGGGCAGCTTTAGCGCCAGATGTGATGGGTTTGGGTCCTATTTTTGCTGCTACCCCATTAATGAAACGGCAACATCTTACCATTGATGATATTGATTATTGGGAAATCAATGAAGCGTTCGCCGCACAAGTGCTGGCTTGCGTTAAAGGCTGGGAAAATGACGATTTTTGTCGTAAAGAGTTAGGCCTAGATCATAAATTCGGTAGCCTAAATTTAGATAAATTAAACGTTGATGGGGGCGCTATAGCAGTAGGGCATCCCGTAGGGGCTAGTGGTGCGCGAATAATATTGCATCTATTAGAAACTCTAAAAAGAACCAATAAGAAAAGAGGGATGGCCATGATTTGTATCGGAGGAGGCCAAGGTGGTGCAATGTTGTTAGAACGTGTTTAACCATTGGAATTCAGAGATTAAATGTTAAAGGAATTTAGATTTACACTATTGAGGTAGGGCATGCCAATGAAAAATGATTATCAAAACTTCAAATTACGATTCGATGAGAAGGGTGTTTTATGGTTAGGAATTGATCGCCAAGGCAGTTCGGTCAATACGCTCAATCATTCCTTACTTCAAGAATTCGACGGCATGTTAGATGATATCGCGAAAGATACGTCTATCAAAAGTGTCATCATTTACTCTGAGAAAAAGGTAGGGTTTATCGCTGGAGCAGATATTTCGCAATTCACTGAATTAAAGACCGCAGATCAGGCCTTCAAATTGATCCGTCAAGGACAGCTAGTATTTGATAAATTAGCAGTACTGCCGCAACCCACGGTTGCAATGATCGATGGCTTTTGTTTAGGCGGGGGTTTAGAGCTGGCTCTAGCCTGTAAATATAGAGTTGCTGACGACAGCCGTCATACGAAAATAGGTTTACCGGAAGTCTTACTGGGTATTCAACCAGGCTGGGGGGGGACGATACGGTTGCCGCTATTGATCGGCGCACCCAATGCAATGAAGCTTATCCTCTCAGGCAAAATTATCAGTGCTCAAGAAGCGGCTAAGCTGGGCATCATTGACGACGCGGTGCCTAAGCGCACCCTTGAAAAAGCCGCCATGCACTATGCCCTACAAGCCCCTAAACCGCATCAACCTTCCTTTGTTGATGCGCTGACCAATCATGGGTTAGTGAGACCTTTATTGGTAAAGGTTTTCACGCAGAATTTAAAGGCAAAGATAAGTGAAGATCATTACCCGGCACCTTTTGCTGTTATCCGAAATTGGGAGGAATTAGGTCCGGAAAGCCCCCAAGCGATGGTGCAAGAAGCCCGATCCATTAGCGAACTTATGGTGTCTCCCACAGCGCGTAATTTAGTCAGGGCTTTTTTCCTAAAAGAACGGCTGAAGGGACTGGCTAAAGGTTTCAGCTTTAAAGCCAAGCATGTTCATGTCATTGGTGCAGGTACGATGGGCAGTGCAATTGCTGCATGGTGTGCTATTTCTGGCTTGACAGTTACGTTGCAGGATCAAACCCCTAAATTTATTGCGGCGGGAATGAAAAAGGCCTATGGCGTCATCAAGTCAAAACAAAAATCCTCACGTGAAGTCATGCTGACTATGGACCGATTAACCCCCGATCTTAACGGTACCGGCATTGCTAAAGCGGATGTCATTATTGAAGCCATTATTGAAGATCTTGGTGCCAAGCATGCGCTTTATCGAGAGATAGAAAGCAAGATGAAGCCAACCGCTATACTGGCAACGAATACTTCAAGCTTACCTTTAGCTGAATTAAGCAAGGTGCTTAAATTACCAAATCAGTTGATCGGTATTCACTTCTTTAATCCTGTAGAAAAAATGGAATTAGTGGAAATTGTCTATGATTCTGCCACTGATAAAGAACGCATAAACGATGCTATCGCCTTCGTAAAACAAATTAATCGCCTACCTTTACCTGTATTGAGTAAGCCGGGCTTTTTAGTTAATCGTATTCTCATGCCTTACCTCTTGGAAAGCGTATTATTGCTGCAGGAGGGTGTTCCTGCTTCGGCGATAGATAAAGCGGCTAAAAAATTTGGTATGCCGATGGGACCCATTGAATTGGCTGACAGAGTGGGACTCGACGTTTGTTTGTCAGTAGCCCAGATCTTAACACGTCACCTTGGTGGCGAAGTACCAGGACAGCTTCAGCAATTAGTGTCCGAAGGAAAGCTCGGTGTGAAATCGGGGGAAGGATTTTACCGCTATCACAACGGTAAGGTGATGAAAACTAAAAAAGAAGAAACGGCTGTTACCAAGATGCCAGAAGATGACATCATCGATCGGCTGATCCTGCGAATGTTAAACGAAGCGGCTGCATGTTTGCGCGAAACTATTGTCAGTGACGCTGATCTCCTAGATGCAGGCATGATCTTTGGTACGGGCTTTGCCCCATTTCGCGGCGGCCCTATGCAATACGCCAGAACGCGAGGCATTCCCGCAATTCGTCAGCGCCTGGAAGAACTTATGACTCAATACGGTGAACGCTTCACTCCAGATGCGGGTTGGCAGTCGCTGGATGATTTGCCAGAGACTTCTATTCATGAGCAAAAACCACCCAAACAACAAGAAACCCACGTTCATTAAAAGAGGTAAGAGGCTATGTCTACAGAAATAATTGCAAACCTACCTAATCGTGACCCGGTGCTGCGCATCAAGACATTACCCAATGATGCCAATAGATCGGGTGATATCTTTGGGGGCTGGCTGATGTCTCAAATCGACATAGCAGGGGCGATAGTTGCTACCAAAAAAACCCTGGGGCACGTTGTGACAGTGGCGGTGAAGGATTTGACCTTCTTGCAGCCACTGTTTGTCTATGACCTCGTAAGTTTTTATGTAGATATCGAGAAGATGGGAAAGACTTCTATCACAGTAAAAGTAGAGGTATACGCAGAAAGACTCACGCACCCCGGACTTATAAAAGTTTCAGATGCTACCCTTGTCTATGTTGCGGTTAGCCAGCCGGGTATTAAACGTGAAATATTACAAGAGTAAACGGTGCTGGGAATAGTAGGTCTTATACACTTGAACTTGGTACAAGACCCTATCGAATGCCTCTGGTTATATGAAAGCGTTAGCCATTAAGCGATTGAGCATTGTTTAAAATAGCGATAGGCTTCATATCTTCTGGGTCATTGTTTAATGTCCCGTAACCTCTTGCGAAAAATTGCGTGTGACGGCTATTAGACAGTGTGGATTCCCGAGGCAAAGTAATTTCTTCAAGCTCATCTTGAGATTCTTTAACTTCTGACCAATGATTTCCTGCCCAGGATATTCCAAAAAATAGCGGCGTAGTAATCGCAATCAAGCTGGCGGGGGCACTCACTTCTTTCAATGTGAGGGAAACGGATAAACCATTATCACAACCATGTAATGGCCCACCTAAATAGAGCAGTTTGTGAAAAATATTCGCTACACGGGGAGAAACCCAAGCGGCCTCGTCTCCTAGTTCTTCACCAAATTTGCTGGCAATCCATCTTAAGTTTTGTTCACTAAATCTCCCCTCAAAAAGATAAGTTTGAGTGAGAATAGTGCCAGAAACTATGCCTAGCACCACTAAGCTTATCCCCGCTGCACCCCAAGCTATTATCGCTGGGCTATTCATGATACTTAAAATAACAGAGGGCGGGATAAGGATTATAAGGGGTAAAACATGTTCAACAGTATCTGTTAGTGTTCCACTACCGCGAATGAGTTTTCGACAGACGTTACTTGCAGCGATGGGGCGTACTGCAGAGAATAATTTTTTCATTACAAATTTATCAGGTGCCTCGTGCGGCAGCACATCCATCATATTGCTAATTCCGGTACAGGTTTGGCTAATACCGGTGGTTACGACCATGGGCAAATCAAAAAGGGTATAGTACAAAAGGATGGCAAGACCTTCACTATGTGAGACAAAGGTGAGGGGAGTGTCATCACCTTCTTTCAAATCCTGCACCCATGCCTTCGTAGCAGAATAGAGAAAGCTGAGTGCCAAATAATCTACTATTATCGCCATGCCAATATAGCCATATTTTATTAATAAATAAGAGGATTTTCGTTTTAGCGACAAGGGCTGGGTTTCAATTGCAGCCAGTTCTTCTTCAGTTTGGGAGTCGCGGCGTTGATCATTAGTTATTCTCTTTTGGATTTCACGCCCTTGGAAATTGTAATGAGTCACTCCCGTAACAATGCCTGTTAATATTCCGAATAAGTATGAAACGGCATAATTAGAGGGGGTCAGGGTTTTAGTGGCATCGCGATTCATGAGTAAGGAAGTGCCCATCTCAGCGGCATCAGCCAGCCCTTGGGCCAACGAAGAGGTGATACGTAAGAATCGAGCATAGAATGTTCTCATGTTTTTACCTTTTATTTGTAATTATATGGGGTAGATCCAAAAAATATAAGGAATATATTATGGAGAAGAAATTCTTGTTGTAAAGCCAGAAATGATAAATTTTACTATTTAGTGCTCCTTTATCTTCTTCCTGTCGCCACAACATCTTTTCTTCCTGTCGCCACAACATCTTCTTCCTGTCGCCACAACATCTTTTCTTCCTGTCGCCACAACATCTTCTTCCTGTCGCCACAACATCTTCTTCCTGTCGCCCTGCGACACCCCCTCCTACGTCGTCCCGCGACTTGATCGCGGGATCCACGCCGATGCTGGAT